>CAYGPQ010000025.1:0-36002 GCA_964351775.1 uncultured Kordia sp.
AATGACCTACTTATATCAAAATAAAACGAAAATAAAACACTGAAAAAATTAATTGAAAAAATTGAATGAAAAAAAACTACGCTAATTAATTAATTTACAGCAAATTAATTTTAAAAAAGTAAAACTACATTGACTTTTAACATTTAAAGTCAATGTAGTTTTACTTTTTTTATTTATATTTGAAAAACAAACAATTTATCGTGAAAAACATTAAAAAATCAAATTTATTAAGCTTAAATGAAAAATTGAATGAACAAATTTATTCAATTAAATATATTACAGGCATTTCAAAACAAGTTTTAAATAAATGGAAAAATGAATTATTGATTCCGCTTTACGAGTCCAATGATAAAGGATGGCTAAAATATAGTTTGGTTGATATTTTATGGATTGGAATCATTGAAGAACTTAAAAAGTTTGGATACACTTTTGAAAAAATTTTGATTGTCAAAAAACAGCTTTTACATCTCGATGAAATCATTGAAAATGATGATGATGATGGGGAGCAAATCGAGCTTATAAATTTAGCTGTTGTTGATATCATTTTAAATTCGAATCCAATTTATATTATTATTGATGAAGATGGAAAAGCAGAAATTTTAAACGGGTATGCCGTTATTGATAAAATGCAACTCAATAAGTTGACAAATCATGTCATACTTAATCTTAATCAACTCATAAAACTTAATATCGAAACACTTTACAAAGAACCATCGCTCGATGAATTTAAGGGACTTAGTAAGGATGAGCTTCAAGTGTTACTCATTTTACGATCTGAAAACTTCGAGTCTGTAAAAATTACAAAAAAAGGCGGAGAAATTGACACTATTGAAAGTACCGAAATCGTTTCTAATGGAAAAAGAATCTTGAACATATTAAAAGAACACGACTATCAAGATATAGAAATAAAACAAGCACGTGGTAAAGTTGTTCAAATCAAAAGAACCATAAAAGAGCGTATTTAAAAATAAATTAAAAAGGAGATAAGCTCCCAAGGAATCCAAACTAATATACTGACCGCAGAAACGGAAGTGTATTAATTTAATTAAAATGCAAAACAAGCAAGCAAATGAAAAATTTATTGACTTAAAACAATTAAGTGAAATTCTTCTAATGAGAGGTATTAGAAGCGTGAAAAATTGGTGTGAAACCGCAGGCATCAAAATACAAACTGTCGGAAACAAATCAGTAGTCCATCGTTTTTTAGTAGACATGGAACTTGACAAAAGTTTAATAACTCAGCTAAAGAAAAAGTATCCAAAAAAATGGGAAGACCTGTATAGGTGCTATACTGATAATGACCGCTTAGGTTATCTTATTCTTCTGGAAGATAATCCTGAATTGAATATTAGAAATATCGCAAGCACGGTAAATCCAATGTCTGATACAGCAAAGGCTTTTGCTAATTCATAAGGGTATGAAAAGAAAAAAACTACCCAATAAAAGGCATAAAGGCTTATATCTATATTGTAATGAGTGTAATAAATACTTCACATACACAAAACTTACAGTAAAAGAAAACGATGGAACAGTAATTAAAAAAGAGCCTGAATGCGGAAAGACCAAATCAAAACTGTCAAGTTGTAAAACTCCCGAAAAGCATCGCTACAAAAGTCGATTACATTATCCAGGGCAAAATAAAAAAATTGCAAGTGCTACATTAAATGCTGAAACTTATAATGAAGCTGTGATTCAAGCCATAGCATTTGAAGAAGAATTCAAGGCTAAATTATCGTTTACTGAACTACCTAATGATACTAACAAAAGAGTATACCTATTTGATGCACAAATCAGATACCTTGATTTTTTGAATGATATTGGTGTCCCTGAACATAAAAAAGTGAATAGATCAGACCACTATATTAAAGAAATTCAGAAAAGCTTGTTACTTTTTAATGAAGCATTAACAAAAAATAAAGTTAACAAAAAAACAATGTTAGTAGACAGGGTTAATGATGATCATGTAGCATTTTTTCATTTGTATTTGCTAGACGATAAACAATATCAAAATAAGACTTACAATAATAAAATGACTTATATAAGAGGTTTTTTTAAATGGACAATTAAAAAATTCAAGCTTAATATATACAATCCTTTTGATGATGTTAGAAGAAGAACTGTTGTTGTTAAAAAAGACACAATTAATGGAAAGGAGTTTATGAATTTATTAAATATTTTATCCCCTGAAAAGGGTTTGATACAAGTAGGTAAATCTACAAAAAATAGATATAAATCGTATTTAAAAGATGGTTTTGAGCTTGCTTTACATACTGGAGGAAGACGCGAAGAAATTGTAGAATTAAAATGGAATATGATTAAAGAAATTGAAAATGAACCAACTTATATTGCTGTTCCGAATTTAAAAGTAGAGCGACAAAAAGGGGATGGGTTTAACGATAATGTTGCGCCGAAAATAATACCAATTACAAAAAGCCTATTCAAGCTTTTGCTACGACTAGGATATAATGAAAACAAAGGTAGTCACGATTATATTCTTGTACCAGATCGATCAAAAACTTCAGCTTCAGCAATCATGGATAATCTTTCAAAAGGTTTTTCGCATTTTTACAAACTACTGAATACAGATCGAGATTTACAATTTAAGTGTTTGCGAAAAACTTATCTAACATATTTAAACACAACTTTAAGTGGTGATACGAAGGTTTTATCTTCTCATTCAACTGATGATATCCTTCAAAAGCACTACATTGATGAGAGGATTATCAATAAAGCTGTCAAAGAATTAGAAATTTTTAAGACATAAAACTGTCAAAAAGATACTTATTATAGATACTTTTTTAAAAAATCAAGCTCTTTAAGAAGATGAAAAAACTATTAAAAATAAATAAACCCCTCTAAATGAGGGGTTTATTGTAGTAGCGAGAGCGGGGCACGATCCCGCGACCTCCGGGTTATGAATCCGACGCTCTAACCAACTGAGCTACCTCGCCTGCTTTGCGGCTGCAAATATATAAACATTTTTTTTCAGAGCAAATAATACGCAATTTTTATTTTTTTTATTCTTTTCTTTTAAACCAAACAATTAATGTATATATTGTCGACAACATAATTACAAATAAAGCATGTCAGATAAAATCAAATACGAAATTGAGTTTCCCATACAATCTTCGCCACAGCTTTTGTTCCAATATCTATCTACACCTTCAGGATTATCTGAATGGTTTTCAGATAATGTAAATTCTCGAGGAGAGGTTTTTACCTTTATTTGGGATGATAGTGAAGAAACAGCAAAGCTCTTAGGAAAGAAAAATAATGAACGTATTCGTTTCCAATGGGAAGAAGATGAAGATACTCCGTATTATTTTGAAATGAAGATCGTTGTCGATGAAATTACAAAAGATGTTTCCATCATTGTCACAGATCATACCGATGAAGATGAACTAGAAGAGTCCAAAATGTTGTGGGATAACCAAATAGGAAGTCTGAAACAAGTTTTAGGATCACGCTAAAAATAACATTTTTAAAAACTATATTTGCCTTGAGAAATTCAAGGCTTTTTTTATGGTAAATTTTAATGGTACAATTGGCGAAGAAACAACTCTGTTAAGTGTTGAAAATAGAGGGTTGAAGTATGGAGATGCACTTTTTGAAACCCTAAGAGTTGTAGGGAATAAAATTCTTTTTTGGGAAGATCATTATTTCAGATTGATGGAATCCATGCGCATTTTACGAATGGAGATTCCAATGAATTTTACTATGGAATTTCTTGAAACTGAAATTCTCAAAACATTAGAGACAAATTCTTTAAAGAATGCACGTGTGCGTTGTACGATTTTTAGAGGAAATGGCGGATTGTACTTGCCAAATTCTAATGAAGTTGAATATATCATTACCGTAAATAACTTAACGTCTCCGTTTTATTTACTTTCTGATGTCGCGAATGAAGTTGATTTATACAAAGATTTTTATATTAATAAAGGATTACTTTCTACACTAAAGACAAATAATAAGATTATCAATGTGTTAGGAAGCGTTTACGCGAAGGAAAACGATCTGGATAACTGCTTGTTAGTAAATGAAGATAAAAACGTTGTAGAAGCTTTAAATGGAAACATTTTCTTGGTGAAAGGAAACGTAATCAAAACACCACCAATTACCGATGGTTGTCTCAAAGGTATTTTGCGAAAGCAATTGCTTGAAATTTTAGAAAAAATTCCAGATTATGAACTTCAAGAAGAAAGTATTTCGCCATTTGAAATTCAGAAAGCTGACGAATTTTTTATTACAAACGTCATTCAAGGAATTGTACCCATCACGAAATATCGAAAAAAGCAGTTTAAAACGGAAGTTACAAGGGATTTAATTGCCAAACTAAATTTAAGAATTCGAATAGGATCGTAGTTAATTATGACTTGGATCTTCAGGTGCATTTGACCAAATCAAATACTCACCACCAAACTCCATCATTTTATTACGCCAAATAGATTTGCAAGATTTGGAAATGATTTCTTTTTTGAGTTCATTCTTCACAATAATCCATGAGTTTGAGTTCAATTCGTCACTCAATTGATTGGAGTGCCAACCAGAATATCCTAGGAAAAACTTAATATCGTCTTTGTCCAATTTGTCCTCCTCCAAAAGCTTTGCAACAGACGAAAAATCGCCGCCCCAATAAATTCCAAGAGAGATTTCAATACTATTTGGGACCAAGTGTGGGATTTTATGAATAAAATATAAATTATCCTGTTCTACAGGACCGCCATTATAGACTTTAAAAGTAGTTTTTGCTTTTGAAAATTGAGGAATCAAGTCGGAGAGACTCACATTTAAAGGTTTATTTAAGATAAAACCAATAGATCCTTCCTCTGAATGATCTGCAAGTAAAACTACTGATCTATTGAAAGATACATCGCCAATAATGGATGGTTCAGCTACTAAAAGATGTCCTTTGTTGGGTTTTAAGGCTACCATTTATATTTTTTTAGGTTATTTAAAGCTATTAAAAAAAAATGGAATAATCAAATCTAGCAAGCCTATGGAACGTATAGAACACAAAAAAGCACTCAATTTGAGTGCTTTTTATAATGTATTTAGTTAAATAGAAAACTATTTGTTTACAGCATTTCCTAAATCAGATCCAGCTTTAAACTTTACTACTTTCTTAGCAGCGATTTTAATAGTTGCTCCAGTTTGTGGATTTCTTCCATCTCTTGCAGCTCTTTCTGAAACTGACCAAGATCCAAATCCTACTAAAGAAACTCTTCCACCTTTTTTCAAAGCTCCTTCTACATTTCCTAAAAATGATTCCAATGACTTCTTTGCTGCAGCTTTAGAAATTCCTGCGTCAGCAGCCATTGCGTCAATTAATTCTGTTTTGTTCATAATCGTTGAATTATTAATTGTTGGTTAAACATTATTTTTTAAAAGCAGTACAAATTTATACGGATTTCCTTCTCATGCAAGTAATAGCGCGGGAAAACCCCGTTTTTGTTGATAACTTCACCTGATTGTTAATAAACATGGGTATATTTTATAGGTTTTCTCTCATATCAGTAGATATAAGGGTTACGAGACTTTTGCTTCTTTTTCGAATTTAAAACCATTCAATAATGCCGAAATCTCCATTTTACGCTTCCCTGGAAGTTGAAGTATCTTTAATAAAAGGTAGCCTTCTTTTACTGCAATTTTTATTTCTTTTTTGGAAGAAATGATACTTCCTGCTGCATGCGAATGCGATTCTAATACTTTTTCTACTTCATATATTTTAATGGCATACCTATCATCTCCATTATATAATGTTGTCCAAGATGCTGGATATGGACTTAAACCACGAATTCGGTTATATATATTGTCTATGGTATCTGTCCAATCAATCTCACAGGTTTCTTTATGAATTTTGTAGGCAGTCTTTATATCTTCTTTGGTAGTTTGGATTGTGGTAGTAACTTCATCCTTTTCAATATGCTGAACAGTCTTTACAACCAACGCACTTCCAAGGCTCATTAACTTATTGTGAAGTGACCCTGCATTTTCGTTTGGATCAATTGGCAATTCTTCTTGAAAAATCATCGCGCCAGTATCAATCTTCTCATCAATAAAGAACGTGGTCACACCCGTTTTTGTTTCACCATTTATTATAGCCCAATTGATAGGCGCAGCACCTCTGTAATTTGGTAGTAGCGAAGCATGTAAGTTAAACGTGCCATATTCTGGCATTTGCCAAACTACTTTTGGTAACATTCTAAACGCAACTACAATTTGTAAATTCGCGTTTAGCGCACGTAATTCATCTATAAAAGATTCCTTTTTTAAATTGGTTGGCTGTAAAACGTTCAAATTATGTTCTAATGCAAACTTTTTTACAGCAGATTGTTGCAATTTGCGTCCGCGACCAGCGGGTTTATCAGGTGCTGTAATCACACCAACTACATTATAATTAGCTTCCAAAAGTGCTTTGAGTGTTGCCACAGCAAAATCGGGCGTGCCCATAAAAACGATGCTTAAATCTCTCATATATTATAAGGTATACGTATTTGTTTCTGTTAATTTGATTTTCTCCGCTTCCAAAAGTAATTGAATTATCCCTAAAATCAGATGTTCTCGATAGGGTAAAACACTGCAAATTTCAGTGGAGGTTAATGGATTGGTCTTTAAAATTTTTAAAATATCATCATGAATAAGCATTTGCAATTCACTATCGGGCGCGGCTGTTTTTTTCGTTTTACACACAGAACAGATTCCACAAGGAGTTTTTGAAGCTTCGCCAAAATAGGAGAGAAGCTGTATATTTTTGCAGGTTTCTGTATTTTGAATATACTTTATGACGGCTTGAACACGTTTCTTTTTGAGTTCATTTTGATGCTGAACATCTCTCGCGATTGGATGAATGGTTTTGTCATCTTCACGCGCCACTAAAAGTGTAATTTCCGCGTCTGTTTGCAATTCTTCTAATACGATGACTTCATCTTTTGCTAATTGTTGAATGGTCTCGTTGATTTTATCTTTAGATAAACCCAATTTTTGCGATAAAGAAGTTGTGTTGATTTTTATTTTTTGCTCAAAAATCCCGCCGTACGTTCGTAAAATTGCTTGTGTAATCAAACTCAAATGTGGATGATTGTCTAAATAATTCAACAAATTATACTGATCGATCACAAATTTTAGCGTCGTTTTTTGATGAAAATTCTGCGAAAGCTGAAGGATGCTGTATCTATCTAACAACTGTAAAGCCGTATATGTTTTTTGTGTGGGGAATTTATAGGCTTTGCAGAAATCGTAAAAAGCGAGCGCATGTTTGGTGTCATAACCTTCGCCATAGGCAATTTGAAAAAAACTACACAGTTTCCTGAAAACGAGTTTTAAAAAATCAACATCAGGTAAGTTGTGAATGAATTGTTGTTGTAATTGTTTGATGTCGTTTTGATCAGTGAGAATAATAGCGTTTGCATATTCGCCATTTCGTCCCGCACGCCCAGCTTCTTGATAGTAACTTTCTAAACTATCGGGCAATTGTATGTGAATCACATTTTTTACATCGGCTTTATCAATGCCCATTCCGAAAGCATTCGTAGCCACGATCGTTTGTACTTTTCCGTTCAACCACTTTTGTAACGATTTTTTTTTCACTTCTGACGAAAGTCCACCATGAAAATAAATACTAGTAAATCCTTTTCGTTGTAAGGCTTCATGAATGGTTACCGTACTTTTTCTATTTCGCGCATATACAATACATGATTGCGGATATTTGCGCAAAGTTTTCTCTATGGTAAGTACTTTATTTTCAGTTTCCAAGACGGTATACGCTAAGTTTTCACGTGTAAATGATTGCTGAAAAAGCTGTACTTCTTTAAGTTGTAAATTTTCTTCAATATCAACCACCACTTTTGGTGTTGCGGTTGCTGTTAAAGCGATACATGGAACATTTGGTAACAATTCACGCAAGGTGTTGATATTTCTGTAGGCTGGGCGAAAATCGTTTCCCCATTGCGAAATACAATGTGCTTCATCGACCGCAATTAGATTGACGTTCATTTGTTTGATGCGTTCCTGAATGACTTCTTGTTGTAAGCGTTCGGGTGAGAGATATAGAAATTTATAATCGCCAAATACACAATTGTCTAATAAGGCGCCAATTTCCTCGTTTTTTAATCCGCCAGTAAGCGCAATAGCTTTGATTCCAGTGGCTTTTAAATTTGACACTTGATCTTGAATCAACGCGACTAAAGGCGAAATTACGATGCAAATTCCGTCCATTGCCAACGCAGGAATTTGAAAACAAACCGATTTTCCACCACCAGTTGGCAATAATGCTAAGGTATCTTTTCGTTGAATGACCGCATCAATAATTTCGGCTTGCAACGGACGAAACGAAGTGTGTCCCCAATATTTTTCGAGTAGCGCAAGCGGTTTGGTCATTATAGGTTTTTGAGTGAGTTTAGGATGAATGAAACGCGTTCGGAAACCGTTCCGAATGGAACATTAATCAATTGATAGCCATGACTTTCGTATGCGTTGGTCAAGTATTTTTGAATCGTTTGTGCTTGCTCAAAGCTTTCATAGCGTTCACTGTCTTGCTCGTAAATTTCTTTCCAAGGCGCGAGCATAAATGTTGCATCATATTTGTGCTGTTCGCAGGCTTCCTGAAACATAGCCGGATATTCGTCGCCTGTATAGTCCATATACGCAGCTACATCCGGAATTCCTCGATCGTAAAAAGCGTAGGCACTCTCTAAATTTTCAGCAGCTTCAAATTGTTCAATTCTGCCTTTGAGTAATAATTCACTAAACAATAACGGTTGCGTTAAAAATAATTGTTCAATGCCTTGTTTTTGTGCAGCCGCAGTAACTTCTCGAGAAATTTCATGAAAACAGGTATGTCCTTGTTGTTCCAATTCGGTAATCAATGTAGATTTTCCAGTGCCTGGACCGCCGATAATGAGTATTCTTTTTGTGTTCAATCTGAATTATTTATGGTGCAAAATTAGTCAAATTGTGAGGAATATGAAATAGGAAGGTGTTTTTGGTGCTTAGTTGTTGGTTACCAGTTATTTATTCAAAGATTCAAAGATTCAAGTATTGAAAGATTGAAAAAAGGTTAATGAGTTTTTTTGCCACGAATTCACGAATGGTTTTTAGTTGGTCTGTGGGCAGGTGTTACAAATGCGCGCTGGCTTTCGGACTGTATTATGCCTTGTCTTCAATAACTGGAGACTTCGACATCAAAATTATTTTCTTCCTCTAGAATAAAACATCTAATCAGAAATTTGGTATAATATTTATAAAATATGTGGTTATAACCTATGAATAATAAATACGTGGAAATATACCATACCATACACCAGTATTGCCATCTATCAAAGTCGAGAGTTTCTACTTCTGGTTTTAGTTTCAAAAGAAGAAATAACATAATAACCCCCGTAGCTGCTAGATTTCTTAATAAAATACTCCGTTTCAAATGAGAATTAGCAATTCTTATATTTTCAAAATTTTTATTTGATAAGTATATGTATGAATTCCAGTAGATTTCGGTATTATTCTTTAATTTATTAGTTTTATAAATTTTTTTGAACTTATTTTTAAATAACTTTCTTTTTTGGACATCAATGGGTTTAGTTAACCCAAAGAATTTTCCTAAAACTATGGCTGGAAAAATCGAAAGATCTAGAAAAAATCCAAGAGATATTACATATATTATGGATTTGAATAGTACATTAATCCATATTTTCTGACTCAATTCAAATTCAGAGTTCTTGAATAATACCTTTAAAAAAACGAATGTCTCTTCATACATCTGTGTGCGACTTCTATTTTTATCCTTTATCAAAAAAGTTTTAAAATTTTTATCAGTACCATAAACTTTATAAATAATTTTTTTAATCCACAACTCTCGTAAAATGAAGTAAAAAAATAAAATAGTATATACAATATAGGAAAGTTGTGTTCCTGATAATTTATTGAAAATAAATAATACGGTTGATATATTAATAGTGGTAAATATTAGAATATGAAAAGCTCTTCTGCTATACCTTTTAGGAAAAAAACTTAATATTCTTTCGTAAGGCCAACCTATGCTTTTTTCCATCCATAATTTATCAAACAAAAAACCACCAATTACGGAAATGGCATTTCCCATTATTAAGCTAATAAAAAGAATTATTGCTATGAATAGTAACTCTATTGAAATTGCGATATCACTATTTATATAATTAGAATAACTATCATTCTTTAAAAATGCTTCAAACATATCGCTTTTGAAAACTGTCCAATCTCTTAATTGGTCACGAAATGTAAAACAAGAAATTAAAAGCGAGAGTAAAAATAGAAAACCAGGAATTATATATGAGTTTATAAAAAAGTTTCTAAACGGTAAACTTGTTGAAGATTTTCCAGACATACTTATTACTTGATTTTTAAATTATTCGTTCAAAAATACAGTAAATGTTATATACAAACCCTACGGTTTCCCGTAATCACTCCCAAAAACCTTAAAAAAGTCTCAAATCTTGACTCCAAAAGCGAAGCAGTCTAATAGCGAAGCGATCTAACATCTAATAGTGCAGCGGTCTACTATCTCACATCTAAAAATAAAATATTCTCGTATCTTTGCCGTTCATTAGAAAAAGACACAGAATGAGTTCAAAAAACGAAACCGAAGCGTTTTATAACAAACTAAAAATACAATTAGAAGATACCACAGAATTTCCCGCATTATATATGTATAAATTTATAGTTCCTTCTGATGAAGAAAAAATAAAACAAGTACATCAAGTATTTAATAATATGGGTGCCGTTATCGACACAAAAAAGTCTTCCAAAGGAACCTATACAAGTGTAACAATCAACGTGAATATGAAAAGCGCAGTCGCTATTATTGAAAAATATAAGGCAGTAAGTGTAGTTGAAGGCATAATTTCTTTATAATTAGCCAAGTAATTTATATTTTTTTACTATTTTGCAAGCATAAAAATAATCTTCACAAGAACTTTATTTTACTTCAATATTTACCTTACAAACAATTTTTATTTTGATTGACCAATTAGAGTACAATACAGAGCGTAAACCATTGATTATTCCTGAGTATGGACGTCATATTCAAAAAATGATCAATCAGGCTTTAGCCACAGAGGATGACGTAGAACGCAATAAAATTGCCAAATCGATTATAGGTGTGATGGGGAATATGCAGCCACACTTAAGAGATGTTCCTGATTTTCAACATAAACTGTGGGATCAATTATTTATCATGGCAGACTTTGCGCTGGATGTTGATTCTCCCTATCCAAAACCATTACGCGAAGTATTGCAAGAACGTCCTGAGCCTTTAGGATATCCGCAAAACTTTCCAAAATATCGTTTCTATGGAAATAATATCAAACGTATGATTGATGTTGCCAATAGTTGGGGAGAAGGCGAAAAGAAAGAAGCATTGGAATACGCAATTGCCAATCACATGAAAAAATGCTACCTTAATTGGAATAAAGATACGGTGGATGATTATGTAATCTTTCGACATTTATTAGAATTAAGTGGCGGTAAAATTGATTTAGCAGCTAAAGAAGAAGATTTATCAGATGCAGCAAATTTGCTAAAGCAGAAGAAAAAATTCGTAAGTAGTAGCAATACTAAAAATCAATCGCGAAGCAAGAGTAATAACAACCGCAGCAATAGCAATAGAAAACGCTATTAATAACATTCATTATTATATTTTATGGGGACTTTTAAGATTGAAGGTGGTCATCAGTTAAAAGGAAGTATTCAACCACAAGGAGCAAAAAATGAAGCACTACAAATTTTGTGTGCCGTGTTATTGACTCCAGAGAAGGTTACCATTAACAACATTCCTGACATCGTTGATGTAAATAAATTAATCATGCTTTTAGGAAACTTAGGTGTGAAAACGCAAAAAAACGGACCAGGATCGTATACATTTCAGGCAGATGATATCAATCTAAGCTATTTAGAATCTGAACAATTTAAAGAAGAAGGAAGTTCATTACGAGGTTCCATCATGATTGTCGGCCCATTATTGGCTCGTTTTGGTAAAGGATACATTCCAAAACCTGGAGGAGATAAAATTGGACGCAGACGTTTAGATACCCATTTTGAAGGTTTCATAAAATTAGGCGCAACATTTAGATATAATCGTGAAGATCATTTCTATGGTGTAGAAGCTAAAAAATTAAAAGGGACATACATGCTTTTAGATGAAGCATCCGTCACGGGAACTGCAAATATTGTGATGGCTGCTGTCTTAGCAGAAGGAATCACTACTATATACAATGCCGCTTGCGAACCTTATTTACAGCAATTGTGTAAAATGCTGAACAGAATGGGTGCAAAAATCTCAGGAGTTGGTTCCAATTTATTGAGCATTGAAGGTGTGGAAGAATTAGGAGGCACTTCACACACAATGCTTCCAGATATGATTGAAATTGGAAGCTGGATTGGATTGGCAGCAATGACTAGAAGTGAACTGACGATTAAAAATGTAAGTTGGGACAATTTAGGTCAAATCCCAGAAGTATTCCGAAAGTTAGGAATTACTATGGAACGAAAAGGCGACGATATTTATATTCCAGAACATAAAGAAGGGTACGAAATCCAAAATTATATTGATGGTTCTATCCTTACCATTTCTGATGCGCCTTGGCCAGGATTTACGCCAGATTTATTAAGCATTGTTTTGGTAGTAGCTACGCAAGCACGTGGAAGTGTATTGGTACATCAAAAAATGTTTGAAAGCCGATTGTTCTTTGTCGATAAATTGATCGATATGGGCGCAAAAATTATACTTTGCGATCCGCACAGAGCCAGCGTTATAGGACATGATTTTAAGTCAACACTAAAATCAACGACCATGGTTTCTCCAGATATTAGAGCGGGAATTTCATTACTAATTGCAGCGTTATCTGCCAAAGGAACATCCACTATTCATAATATTGAACAGATTGATAGAGGGTACGAAAATATAGATGAACGCTTGCGCGCGATAGGAGCAAAGATTGTACGTTTGTAACTAATTCTTTGTAATTTTAATCTCAACACGTCTATTGGCACCTCGATCACGACTATTTTTTTCAGGAAAATGTAGTGGAGCTTTAAACGCATAGCCTTTATAGCTCAAGCGATCTTTTGCAATGCCTCTATTAATAAGGTAATTGTGGATAAATCGTGCTCTATCTACAGATAGTGTTTGTGTGCCAGTATCGCTATTGAGCGCATCAGAATCATCGTCGCCACCACAACATACATGTCCTTGTACTTCAATATGGATTTTTCGGTTTTTTCTAAGAAAGCGAACTAACTTTTCGAGTTCCTTCATGGAAGATTTTACCAAGGTAACTCTGCCAGTTTTAAAATTTATTTTTCCTAAAGCATACGAAGATCCTGTCCGAAGTTCATTCACAGGAACGATATAAATATTTTCTTTACGTTGTACAATTTTTGGTTTGTGATCATTTTTAGAAACTGCAATAGAAACTTTTCGATGTTTTTTTACGCCAATCCGTTCATTTTGTTTGGTAGTTTCAGTAGGCAACTCACCTTTAGCTTCTTCTTCAATAGAATTGATCAATTGTTGGTAATGTTTTTTTACGTAATCAGATACAGAAGTAGCTCTATTTTGTGATAATTCAAGATTAAAATTCTCAGTATCAACAAAATCGGCATAGCCTTTAATGACAAAGTTATAGGTCGTTGTAGTGTCTAAATTGGCTAACTTTTCATCAAGCTGTTTTTGATGCTTTGAAGACAATACAAACTTTCCCAGATCAAAATAAATATCAAACTCAATTTCTTGCGCATGACATAAACTGATACTGCATAAAAATAAAAGAAGTATTTGCTTCATAAACGAACTAATTTCAAGGTAAAAAGGTACAAAATTATACCAAAAGCAAAGGCAACTAAAATAATTTAGTTGCCTTTGTCAAATTTAAAATAAATATGGATCTAGTACACCTAGTTTAGATCCGGTAAAATAACCTTATTAACAACATGAATTACACCATTTACTGCTTGTACATCGGTAACAATAATGTCACCGGTTCTATTATTTAAGTCTGTGAAGCTAGCTCCACCTACTGTGTTTATTGTAAAGTTGTCTCCTAATGTGTTTACTGTCATTCCATCAGTTAATGTAGCTGCTAAAACATTTGCTCCAGCTACTACATGTGTGTTTAAAGTAGCTTCTAACGTTGCTGTTGGGATATCAGCTAATGCTGTAACACCATCAAGTTCAGCTAATAAATCTACAAATGCGGCGTCTGTTGGCGCAAATACTGTAAATGGAGATGGAGCTCCAGTAGTTGAAAGTGTTGCTACATAGGTAAATGTAGTTTCTCTTGTTAATGCTTGTACCAAAATACCGAACGTAGGATCTGCGGTTGCAAATGTGACAACAGTGGGTAATCCAATAACTGAATTTACTGCATGAATAACTCCGTTATCGACTGTTATATCAGCTGCGGTTACATTCGAAGCTCCATTTAGTAGAACTCCCGAGCTTGTATTCACATACATATTTAGTTTATTCGTTGTTGTAGCTTCTTCAGCTAATGTTTCAATATAACCGGTACTTAGACCTGAAGATAAATTTACACCACTTACTACGTGGTTTAACAATACTTGAGTAAGTAAGTCTACTGGTACAGCTTCTAAATTTGCGAAGCCATTTGCCATTAGGAAGCCATCAAATGCTGCATTATTTGGAGCAAAAACGGTGTAGTTTGTAGTTCCTGCTAATACGCCTGTTAAGCTTGCTCTGTCAAGTGCAGCTCCTAAAGAACTGTAATCAGAATTTGCAGCTACGAAATCTGCAATTGTGTTGCTTGGTGCGACAACGTTGTTATCATCATCACTACATGAGGTGAAAGTGAATAATGAAATTACGATTGCCAATAGGATGGATGTTGTTTTCTTTTTCATAACAATTTTTTTTAATTAACGATCGATACAAAGATATAAATTTTGTTTAACTATATATTATCATCATTAAACAAAATACGTTAATTGTTTGTTAAATATTATAAAAGATTAAACAGAATTCTACTTTCGCTAGTTTTCAATACCTATTTTATAGGCTGTTAAACAACGTTCACGCGCATGTTTATGATCTACAATCGGTTGTGGATATGTTAATTCTTGATAATCGGGAGTCCATTTTTTAAGATATAAATGCGATTTATCAAATTTTTGTATCTGTGTTGTCGGATTAAAAATTCGGAAGTATGGAGAAGAATCGCAACCAGTTCCAGCAACCCATTGCCAGTTTCCAACATTTTGTGCTAAGTCAAAATCTAATAATTTTTTGGCAAAATAAGCTTCGCCCCATTTCCAATCGATCAATAAATGTTTACATAAAAAACTTGCCGTTATCATCCGAACTCTATTGTGCATATATCCCGATTCGTTCAATTCACGCATACCAGCATCCACTAATGGATAACCTGTTTTTCCTTCGCACCAAGCTTTGTATTCATCTTCATTGTTACGCCATTGAATGCCATCATATTTCGATTTGAAGTTGTGTGTAACTGATTCAGGGAAATGCCAAAGGATTTGCATGAAAAATTCTCTCCAAATTAATTCTTTTAAAAATGTATTTTCTTCAGATTGTAAGCCGTTTTGAACACACTTTCGAACACTCACAGTTCCAAAACGCAAATGTGGACTTAACCTAGAAGTCCCTTCAATTGCAGGGAAATTTCGAGTTTTTTTATAATGTTCTATAATGCTTTCCGACATGTCATACGGAAGCACTTTTATGTTAGATTTAGTAAAACCTATAGCTTCTAAGGTGGGAAATTCAACATGAATTTTCGCGTAATTGCTATACTGGGAAACACAATCAACACTTGCATAATCCGAATCTTGTAAGGTTGCTAACCATTTTTTAGAAAACGGCGTATAAATTGTATATGGTTTGCCATCTGCTTTTACAATATCGTTTCGTTCAAAAATTACTTGATCTTTGAATGATTTATAAACAATATTTTCACTGGTTAGAAGCTCTTTTATTTCTGTATCTCTGGTAATTGCATACGGTTCATAATCGTGATTTGTGTACACTTCAGAAATAGGGTATTCTTGGAGGAATTTTTTTAAAATTTCAATCGGGTTTCCGTGTTTGACTAACAGTGAACTTTGATACTTTTGTAAAGTTTGATGAATTTTTTCTAATTCCTGATGAATAAAATTCACGCGGGCATCATTTTCAGGTAATTTATCCAAAATATCCTCATCAAATATAAAAATAGGAATGACTTTTTTTCCAGAAGTTAATGCTTGATATAACCCAATATTGTCATCAATTCTTAAATCTCTTCGATGCCAAAAAATCACATACTTATCCTTCATAAGTTCCAAATAGTTCCGTTAATTTTTTAGTTCTATATTCAAATATTTCTTTCAGTTTTGGCTTTACCAAAATCGGGTGCATCCAGCGTCCCAAAAAGCCTAGTGGTATTTTATAGTCAATAATATCTTCCATTTCTACGCCACCCGGAATTTCTCTGATAAAGTGTTTATGATGCCATAAAGTATACGGTCCAAAACGTTGTTCATCTACAAAATAATGTTGATGTTCAACATGGGTTATTTCGGTAACCCAATGTGTTTTTATATTAAAAATGGGTGTTACTATATATTGTATAATTTGACCTGCATACATTTTACCTAAATCTTCCGTAAGAATATCAAAACTCATATAATCGGGTGTAATGGTTTTTAAATTCGTTGGATCTGATAAAAAATCCCATGCCTTTTCAAGAGATATGGGAAAGTTTTGTTTGCTATGAAGTCGGTACACAATTCCTTTTGTGCTAAATTTTTGCATGTTTTTTAATTGTTAAAGAGAATATAGCCGTTTAAAGAACAAGCGACAATAAGCCATAGTAAATAGGGTAGTATAAATGAGGTGTATAATTTCATTTCCGATTTATAATTGAACGTTATGATGGCGACGACTACTAATAATAAAATGAGATTAATCATTCCCAACGCAATCATGTGCTGATTGAAAAACGCATAATTCCAACTTACATTCAATATAAATTGTACTACAAATAGCGCTAAAACGGTGTTGGTATTTTTTACTTCAATAAGTTTTGCCATGTATATAGAAAAGCAAACCATAATGGTAGTCCATGCAACTCCAAATGCCCAACCTGGCGGTGTCCATGGCGCTTGGTTTAATCCAATATACCAATCAGTTCTTGGCCCATCATTCATTAAATAAGCTCCTATGCCTAATGCCCCAAAATTAATTAGTAAGAATAACAGTAATCGAATGAAAAATTTCATACGTTATATTTTTAAGCTTACAATACCACAATCAATAGTAAAAATTTGTCCAGATACCGAACGCGATTTGTCTGAGATTAAAAAGCCGGCCATGTCTGCAACTTCTTGTGGTTCTAAAAATTTTTTCAAGGGATGACGTTCCGTAATATTTTCTACCATCTTTTCATTGCGCAACAATTTGCTTGCTAAGTCCGTATTTGTAATCGTTGGTGCAATTGCATTCACACGAACTGTGGGTGCTAGTTCGGCTGCCAATGACTTTACCAAGCCTTCAACTCCAGATTTTGCAGCAGCGATACTCGCGTGAAACGGCATTCCTAATTTCGTGGCTACGGTGCTAAATAATAAAATGTTAGGATCGTTTCCTTCTTTCAACAGTGGTAAATATTTTTGAATTGCTTTTACAGCACCAATTACATTGATCTCATAATCACTTTTAAAATCTTCTATTTTTAGTCGTGATATCGGTTTCAAATTAATGCTTCCCGGACAGTAGATTAATGTATCTATTGACTGAATTTCAGGAAGTTCATCTTCAAGAATATTACAACTAAAATGGGTAAAATTGTTTGAAGTAATTTCAGGATTTGTTCTGCTGATATTGATGACATTGTGATTCGCTAATTGCGATTTTACAATAGCAGCACCAATACCTTTACTTCCTCCAATAACCACTATGTTTTTCATGAATGATTGATATTATGAGTTGTTAATTACAAGAAACACAATGCTAACAACCAAAATAGCTGTTAGCATTATAATTCAATTTATTGGATTATGTGTATTATAAACGCTTTTCGTACTTGCGTTTTAAAGTTGTTAATCTTTTCATGACTTCCATGATAGATGGATCTTTTTTTTGCTTGTAAATCTCGTTAAGACTTAGGATTAATCGTTTTGCTTCACGAGAGGCGGCAATTTTGTCACTTCTTGATATGAACTTCTTTTCTTCAAAGTCCATAACCTCAGAAAGAATAGTAGCTGTCATAATTTTAATTTTTTAAAAAGTTTTGTAATTCTAGAATTTTATTAGAGGTATTAAATATACCTCCATAATAGGATGTAATTGTTGTAGAAGAATCATCTTTAACGCCTCGTGAAGAAACGCATAAATGCTTCGCATCAATAATTACAGCTATGTCATCAGTTTGCAATATACTACTTAATTCTTTTGCGATCTGATTTGTAAGTCTTTCTTGTACTTGCGGTCGCTTTGCATAGTATTGTACAATTCTGTTCAATTTCGAAAGTCCAATTACTTTTCCTGAAGAAACGTACGCTACATGCGCTTTCCCCATGATTGGAACAAAATGATGTTCGCAGTTTGAGTAAAACTGGATATTTTTTTCAATAAGCATTTGATTGTATTGATATTTATTATCAAACATCGCTACCGTTGGTTTGTTTTTTGGGTCTAAGCCTGAAAAAATTTCTTCTATGTACATTTTAGCAACTCGTTTAGGAGTTCCTCTTAATGAGTCGTCAGTTAAATCTAATCCTAACGTTTCCATGATTTCTGAGAAGTGATACGCAATTTTTTGCTTTTTATCTTCATCAGATAGTTTGAAAGCATCTGGACGCAAAGGAGTTTCCATTCCTGTAAGCAGGTGTTCATCTCCAATCTCTTCATGACTAAATTCATTTAAGTGATTTAAAACGTCAGCAGTTTTCATATACATTTACTATTGTTTAATAATTTAATTATAAAGTTAAACAAAATAAAAATAAAAAGAAAGGTTCTGTCCTTATTTTATTGATACATTCATAAGGAAAAACTATGGGAGCCTTAGCGCTTCGAAATTTTATTATTACTAATACTGCGTTGACGCGAGCATTTAAAGCGTCCTTGCATAAAATCACGCTTTTTTTCATGCTTCGTTTTACGACCAGAAACACGTTCACGCCAAAGTTTAAAACTGGATATTTTTAAATGGTTTCGCATTAAATTGATGACTTCTTGCTCTTTCAATCCAAATTGAAACTTGATAGCATCAAAAGTAGTTCGATCTTCCCACGCCATTTCAATAATGCGATCTACTTGTATTGGGTTTAATTCGTGCTTCATGATCCGTAGTAATCAGTTGTCTGTAAGACTGTATTTTTTTGCGTTACGATCTTTTCAATGAACGCTTTGTTTTCTTTGAAGAGTTTATTTTTTTTGAATTGAATAAAATTACCGTCAGCATGAATACTGAAATAAGCCGAATTGTAAATGTGTAATTTGTAATATGGAATGATCCATGAAAAACTATTGAGTTTTTTGTGAATGTGAATCAAAATTCCTTTCGGACGTAACTCAATACTTCCGTAATTCAAATCGTCAACGGTATTTAAATAGGATTTCATTTTTGGACTTACATCATTAATAATCATTCGTTTTGAACCAATTCCTTTTAGTTTGATACGTTCTATAATTGGAAATTGTACGCCCAAATTCGAATCAATCAATTTTGAAGCTTCTCTGTCTGTGTAGGTAGTATTAACGATCATTATGAGGGCTGTTTTCTATAGGTTAATTGTTGTTTAGGTCTATCAAATTTTAATTTTTCTTTACTAATTTGTTGATCATTCCGTTGAAAATAAAACCATGGAAAGGCAATACAGCGTACCAATAGATACGTCCCCAAATTCCTTTAGGCCTAAATACAGCACGTTGATGCAATACATTTTTTTCAATCTTAAATTCTAACCAAGCTTCACCGGGCAAGCGCATTTCTGCAAAAAGTAACAAGCGTTTTTCTTCTTTATTCGCATACAACACGCGCCAAAAGTCTAATGGATCACCCGCATTTAATTTTGTGGGATGTGTACGCCCGCGACGCAATCCAATACCACCAAAAAGTTTGTCTAAATACCCGCGAATTTTCCACAGGAAAGTTGCATAATACCAACCCGTAGTGCCGCCAATTGCCCAAATTTTATCAAGCGTTTGCGTTTCATCAATGATGTTTCTTGTTTTTACATCTTTAAAGCATCCGTATTCAGGAACTTTAATGTAACGCGATATTTTTTCGCGAAAAAGACCACTTATGAGTGAATCTTTCCAACTAGAAATCACCCCATTTTGCTCAATCTTTTTAAACGCAAGTTTGACAGCATTTTTATATGAAATAGGTTGAATGTCAAGTATTTCATTAATATTACTTGCCTTTCCAATCACTTCAACTTTCATACTATCTACTAAATTCATTGCAAGTTTGTACGAAGTTGTCGTAATAAAATATAACCAATAGGAGGATAGTTTTGGCGTCATTACTGGCACAGAAATAATGGTTCTTTTGAGTTTTCGCACTGCTGCAAATTGCAGCATCATTTCTTTATATGTCATCACGCTTGGACCAAAAATGTCATACGATTTGTTGTATACTTTTTCGTTTCCGATGGCTTTTGATAAATATTCTAATACATTACGAATGGCAATGGGTTGCGATTTGGTATTGATCCATTTTGGGGCAATCATCAAAGGTAATTTCTCCGTTAAATCTCTGATGATTTCAAACGAAGCACTTCCGCTTCCCACAATAATTCCAGCTCTAAAAGTGGTGAACGCATAGCTGTCCGAAACCAATATATTTTCTACATTCTGTCGCGATTGTAAATGCTTTGATAATTGAGAATCATTCACAATTCCGCTTAAATACAGAACTTGTTTTACATTTGTTTTTTCAATACGAGTTTTAAAATGGATGGCACAATCCTGTTCCATTTTTTCAAACTTTGACGAAGACGACATCGAATGAATTAGATAATATGCAATATCAATATCAGTTGGTATAGTATCTAAAGTCTCTGGTTTTAGAAAATCAACTTCAATCAATTCAATACGTTCATGATTCGCAATTTCTTCGGGAACACGTTGCTTATCTCTTACGCAGCAAACTAAAGAATGTTCCAGTTCCAATAAAATTGGAATGAGTCGTTTTCCAATATATCCCGTAGCGCCTGTAAGTAGAATTTTCATTGTTTAAGTTTGTTTGGGACATTGGTACGGATAGCGCGTATGTTGTTGTGGTATCGCATAACCATCAAGTCCATTTATAGTGGCGGTTTTTGCTTTTGCAAGATTAATAAAACCGTCCGTTTCTAAGAGTTCGTCATTGATGTGTATGTGTTCAATTTTACCAATGACAAGAATTGTATCATTTTCTTTAATAATATATTCGTTTACATAGCGCATTCCAACTTGTACATGAGAACCTTTTACATAAGGTGCTAAAAAATCTTCTTTATATTCAGCTTTTAAATCAGTTTGATCAAATTCTGAAACATCTTTTGGATATTTTGCAGACGTATGATGTGCATCTTGCGTACTATTTTGATGAATGTGATTTATGGTAAAAATTCCTGTTTTCCGAATGTTTTCGTAGGTATCTCTTGGCACAACTGCTGGCCGCGTGATGAAACCCAGTAATGGCGGATTGGACCCTAAATGCGTGACCGAACTAAATACAGCTACATTGGTTTGACCATTTTCCGATTGCGTGCCGATTAAATTGGCAGATTTGTATCCAGAACAACTATTGATTAAGTTGATCCGGTACAATTTTTCCATATTGTCAATATCATCACGCGTGATTGTTGCCATTAAAAGTTTTTATAGTTATTGATTTTTATGTTTTTCGCTTTTAGATCGTGTAATAAATTATACAATCCAAAAAACGTTCGATTCATATAGATAAAGTGTTTTGAACCTCTGTTGGCGTTCATGCTGCGCAATTGTGTATTTTTTGAATAGCGTTCCGCAATAGTAGCCATTTTACCAAAGAATTCTTCATCCGAAAAGTCAAAAACTTCTACATTGAAAGGTGTTGTGAACAATCCTAATAATTCGTGAAACATCTCTGTAAAAAAGGCGATTTCTTCTTTGGTGTCGTCTTCACGAAGAATCTCTAATTCGTATAATTTTTTCGTAAATAATTCAGGATTCCCCATTGTTTTTTTATCTGCCAATTCAAAATACGGCACATAAAAATCTTCTGGAATCGCTTTCATACAGCCAAAATCGAGCGCAATTAATTTGTGATCTTCTGCAACTAAAAAGTTGCCAGGATGCGGATCGGCATGTACTTTACGGAATTCGTGAATTTGAAACATATAAAAGTCCCAAAGTGTTTGTCCTAAAAGATTCGCTTTTTCCTGATCGGTATTTTTACCTGTATACTCAGAAAGATGTTCGCCTGTCATCCAATCCATCGTTATGATTCGCTCTGATGAGAGCGAATCATAATATGTTGGAAACAACATGTTTGGCAAATGCTTACACGCTTCCGAAACTTCCTTACTTTGCTTGATTTCAAGTAAGTAATTGGTTTCTTCCGTGAGTTTTTCTTCTACTTCTCTGAAATATTTATCAGAGCCTTTTCCAGTAATGTTAAACATTCGCATAGCAATAGGTTTTACAAGTGCCAAATCTGAGGAGATGCTTTGGGCAACTCCCGGATATTGGATTTTCACAGCAAGTTTCTTCCCGTCTTTTTCGGCAACATGTACTTGACCTATACTCGCGGCGTGTAACGAAGTGGAATTGAAGGTATCAAAAATCTCACTTGGATGTTTGCCAAAATATTTTTTAAATGTTTTTATGACTAATGGTGGCGACAATGGTGGCACAGAAAATTGTGATAGTGAAAATTTTTCCACGTAGGCACGCGGCAAAATATTCTTTTCCATGCTTAGCATTTGCGCTACTTTTAAAGCACTTCCTTTTAAACTTTTTAATCCATCATAAATATCTTCTGCATTTGACTCATCGAGTCGTTCTTTTGCTTTTTCTTCCGAATTGATGAGTTTGTCGCCATAATATTTTAAATAGTTGACGCCCACTTTTGCACCTGTCGTCACTAGTTTTCCAGCACGCTGGATTTTGGTAATTGGAATTTTGTCGATTGTCTTCATTAAGATCTGATATCTAATTTTTCTTTGAATATAAATTTCCCAAAATCTATAATGCTTTTGAGCGGCGTGTTGTCTATAAGATCGAAACTTGCGTTTACAGATTTTTCGATGTATTGATCTGTTTTGTCAAAACTTGAAGAAGTATCATCTAACCAAAATTTTAGGGTCAGTATGAATTGTATCCAAGCAGATTCATTAATTGCTTTGTTTTGAATACGTTCTAAGCGTTCTTGATTCAGATCGAGCGTTTTTAAATCTAAACTTTCTATAAAAGCAGTAAAAGTGTGTTTGAGTCCTTTTAGTATTTTTAATGATTGAATAGGTTTCTTGTTAGCGGTTAAACTGTGTACAACATAACTTCTATTGGCGGTTAATTGCTCAAAGAAGGTGTAGTAATAGCTTAATAATTTATTACGAGCTTCAAAGGTTTCAAATTCTTCACTGTTTGCTAATACTTCCAATGTGTTTTTTCCAAATGTGGTAAAAATGTTTTCTTCTAATGCTTCAAACGAACTGAAGAATTCATAGAATTTAGCTTCGTCAAAGTTATTGTTCTTTGCGAACACATACACGTTT
Source organism: uncultured Kordia sp. (assembly GCA_964351775.1). Classification (GTDB taxonomy): domain Bacteria; phylum Bacteroidota; class Bacteroidia; order Flavobacteriales; family Flavobacteriaceae; genus Kordia. The sequence goes on from CAYGPQ010000025.1 coordinate 23,734, forward strand.
TTTGGTTGTTCTCCATGCTCTAAAACATAGTCCATATATGCGGAGATAATAAAGAGTGGAGTTATATTTTTTTTCTTTGCCATGATGTTAATTTTAAAACACCATAAAAATACAAAATGTTTAATTTTTTTCAGTTATAATTAAACAAAAAGTTTTCTTAAATATTAAAATAATCTTTTCAGCGTTGAAAAGATAGATACGTTTTTATGAAAAAATAGTTTTTTTAACTGTTAACAGTCTGTTTTACAACAGTTTTCGTCTTTTACAAGCTTACAACTCACGACTGCGACAAGTGCGCCTAAAATTGGAGCAGCGATGTATAACCACAATTCAGCTACATTTCCAGAAACTAATGCCGGACCGATAGAACGCGCTGGATTCATTGAAGCTTTAGTCATTGGACCTGCAAACATTGCTTCTAATAGTACAATACCACCAATAGCAATTCCTGCCATAGTGCCAGTCTCTTTACTTCCTGTGGATACATTTATAATGACCAGCATTAAGAAAAAAGTGAGAAAAAATTCAAGGATAAAAGCTTTCCAAACTATAATTGTTGGAATCGTAGCACCAAGTGTTTCGCTCTCTGGCCAAAGCATAAAAACGAGTAAACTTGCACAAATGGCACCTAAACATTGCGCTAAAATATATTTAGGAACTTCTTTCCACGGAAATTTTTTTGCATACGAAAAGGCAATCGTTACCGCTGGATTGAAATGTGCGCCTGATATTTCAGCGAAGGCGTAAATCATTCCCATGACAACTAATCCCCAAGTAATCGCGACTCCGGGATGCGTAATGACACCTGTAATATCATTCACAACCATAGCGGCTGTCCCACAAAAAACCATCGTAAATGTTCCTAAAAATTCTGCGATATAGTTTTTCATTTTCTTTTTTTTGCTCGTGTAAAAGTACTATTTCTTATTTTAAGTATTTGTTAACATTTGCATGTAAGGTTTCTATGTAACTTCGTCACACTAAAAAATCAAAAACAATAATACGATGAAAAAATTACTTTTAGCATGTTTCTTAGCAGCTGGAATCAGTGTTCAAGCACAAATAGAAACGCCACAACCAAGCCCAAGTGCGAAGTTAACACAAACTGTTGGTTTAACAGAAGTGACTGTTGAGTACTCAAGACCAGCAATGAGAGGACGTAAAATATTTGGAGAGTTAGTACCTTTTGGAGAACTATGGAGAACTGGAGCCAATGCAAACACAAAAATTTCATTCAGTGATCCTATTACTATTGGAGGAACTTCAGTAAAAGCAGGAGAATATGCAATTTTTGTAAAGCCATCTGCGCAAACATGGGAAGTTATGTTATATAACGATACATCAAACTGGGGAACGCCACAAAATTGGGATGATAGCAAGGTAGTTGCGAAAGCAGTAGTTTCTGTAAATTCTATGCCATACAAAACAGAATCATTTACCATTGCAATTGAGAACCTTTCTAACGGTGGAGCAGATTTAACTTTTAGCTGGGATAAAACATTTGTAATAGTTCCTTTTGCAGTTCCTACCGATAGAAAAACAACAGCTAGTATTGAAAAAGTAATGGCTGGCCCTGCTGCTGGAGATTATTTTTCTGCTGCTAGATATTTCCTTGAAGAAGGAAAAGACATGGACAAAGCTAAGATGTGGATTGACAAAGCTATTGACATGACAAAAGATAACCCAAGATTTTGGTATTTAAGACAACAGTCTTTAATTTATGCTAAAATGGGTCAAAAAGCTGAAGCTGTCAAAATTGCAAAAGAATCAATGGCATTAGCTGAAAAAGCTGGAAACGGAGATTATGTAAAGATGAATAAAGATTCTATTAAAGAGTGGTCGAAGTAATTCTTCACTTTTTAAACTATATCAAAGCCTTTCCAATTTGGGAAGGTTTTTTTTATGCGTTTAGTTTCTGATTGATTTATTACTAATTTATGTGTGTAGTTTTAAAAAATAAATTAATTTCATGCTTTATTTAAAATGTATGATGATGAAATTATCTTTTCGCAAATTATCACTATTGATAATTGCCATGTTTGTATTGAATTCTTGTACGGACGAACAATTAGATATCGCAATACAAACTCCTTCTGAGACAGTTACAGATATCAATACAGAAGTGATTCTTGATTGGAATCAATTATGGTGTGAATTAGATCGTTATGCAATTGGCATGCGTCCAAATGCATCTACAAGAGCGTTGGCGTATATTCACTTAGCTGCGTATGAAGTTTGTGTGGCTGATATGGTTGGGTACACATCTAATAAAGATCGATACGCCGAACTTGATATTGATTTTACCCAAAGAGAAGCAAATGTAAATGTTGGTATTGCTTTGAATGCTTGTTATGCAACTGTAATCGATCATTTTATGTACAATGTGCGACCAGATATTGATAGTAAAATAGCCATACTTCGTCAAGAAAAAGAAACTACGCTTTCTCAAGGCATAAGCAATGATGTTATTTTGAATTCAAATGATTGGGGAAATTATGTAGCACAGCAAATCATCGCGTACAGTCAAACGGATACAGAGGCAGAAACACAAATTTTGAGTCCGCAACCCACTTCGTATGAACCGCCAACAGGTATCGGATTTTGGACCTATAGCGATAATGCAGAACGCGCTTTGTTTCCATATTGGGCTACGGTACGTACGTTTGTAATTTCCTCAACGGAAACTTCAACAGTTGCGCCACCGTTGACGTATAGCGAAGATGCTACAAGCTCGTTTTACACCGCAATGCAAGAAGTGTATACTTCAAGCGAAACAGCTAGAACCACGAATAATGACGATTTATGGATTGCAGAGTTTTGGTCAAATGATGTAGAAGGATTAATGATGAGTCCGCCAGGAAGACAAATTTCAATTGCAAATCAATTGATACAACAATACAATGTAGATCATGAAAGTGCGCTGGTTTTGTTGTTAAAACTAGGTTTTTCATTGAATGATGCTGCCGTTTCTACTTGGGCAGATAAGTATGAATATATGGTAATGCGCCCAAGTGTGTACATTCAAGAATTTATAGATCCAGCTTTTCAAACGAACTTATATCCGTATATTTCTTGGCCAAATCCTTCATTTCCAAGTTATCCATCCGGACATTCTACGTTTGCATCCGCTGCAGCGGGAATATTTATCCATCATTTTGGAAACAATATTGACTTTATTGATCGTTCTCACGAAGGCAGAACTGAATTTAGAGGCACTCCAAGAGGTTATACAACATTTACACAAATGGCAACAGAAAATGGTTTTTCAAGAATTCCGTTAGGTGTGCATTTACGCATGGATTGTACCGAAGGTTTAAGACTAGGTTATGAAATCTCGGATGCAGTAAATGACTTTGATTTGTCATTATAAGATAAACATAAAACAAATAAAAAGCCTTTCTACGTTTGCAGAAAGGCTTTTTTATTTTGCTAAAAGCTAAAAGCTAAAAGCTAAAAGCTAAAAGCTAATATGACTACTGACTACAGTTTCCATTAAGTATATCTTGACCAGAAGGATTGTACGCATTATTAACAACTACTACACAATAATCATTATTACTATTCCAATTAGAATTAATTAATACGTTTTGTAGCGCACATAAATCAGTCAAGCTAGGATTTGGACCATCTACGTAGCCAGTGCAATCACCTTCCCATTGTCTGACTCCAATATTAATTATTGAAAAGTTTACTATTATTGTTAAGTTTTCAATTCCATTTAAACTTAGCAATGCATCATTATTGGAAACAAGTAAACTTCTTGCTTGTAGTTGTCCTAAGCCTTCTAAATTAAGTAAAGCATCATTATCATTTATGTCTAAATCTAACACTGTTGTTAAATTCTCTAATGAAGTTAGCGAGTTTAATGCGTTATTATTATGAATAGTTAAAAACCGTAAACTACTTATGCTTTCTATGCCTTGTAGTGAAGTTAATGCATTATTGCTTGATACTGTTAAATCATTTTGACTTGTTAAACCAAAAATGTCTAGCCCTTGCAATGAAGTTAATGAATTATTTCCAAGAATAGCGAATCTAAGTCCAATTGAAATTGAGTTGTTAAAACCACTAAGTGATGTGAGTCCATCATTACCTGAGACTTGTAAATTTTGAATTGAGGTAAAGTTGTCACAACCTGCTAGAGATGTGAGTGCATCATTATCATTTATATATAAAAACTCCACGCTCGTTAAACTTGTAAAACCACTTAACGAAGTTAATGAAGGATTGTTTTCAATAAAAAGTGAACCACCAACAGTAGCTATATTGCTCATATCTTGTAAACTTTGTAAATTTTCATTACCGATAATTTTAAGATCATCAGAAATGTTTGTAATGGAAGCTAACGGACCTAGATTGGTAATATCTGTATACGTACTTTCATCACCAATAGTAACATTTCCATTTACACTTGTGAATCCAGAAACTCCAAAATCATTTACTTCTTGTTGTGTTGATAGTCTAAGATTTCCATTAAAAATACCACCATTATTTGCACAGGTGCTAACTACACCTAAATTGAAATTTTGCGTATTAAGTGGAACATTGTCTATAATTGCCCATTGATTGGTATCAAAATCAAATAGTTGGATTGTTGTTGTTTGTATTCCGCAATGTTGCAGTCCAATATTAATCATTCCGTTTGTGATTGAATATGAATTATACTCATCTACATAAAGATACCCATTGGTAATAGGGTTTCCGTCACAATCATTAGCAATTCCTGTAATATTGGTCGTTAATAAATTTACGGACTCGTCAAATGAAATTACGGTTGAAGTATCCATCGAATAACCGCCAAGAGTTTGTGTTTCGATAAGTTGTCCAAAACATAAACTTGCAAATTGATAAATAGAAACACTTACTTCTTCATTTCTAGGAATTAAACCACATTCAAAACTTCCAGAATATACAACACCAGAATATATATATTGATCGTTTGTAAGTCGTTTGATAATCACGTAATAAGGTGTAGTCGAAGTATTATTCGCTGGTGTCAGATTGAAGCAAAAATCGATAGCATCAAGAGGAACATCGCAATTCCACCATGTAAAATGGGAAACTTCTGCGACGTACATATTGCCAAATTTAACTGCTTGACCTTCTTCTTTCCAGTACCCTTGTGCTTCATCAAAATACCACAACGGGATAAAATCAGGAGCAGTACCAGATTGACTGTAATGTACAGGAAACTCAATAGTTGCACGATTGAACTCATTAATATTTAGTTGTTCGCCAGAAGGTGAAAATAAATTTACAGAAAGCATTCCGTACGTTTCTAAATTCCGTGCATCATTAGCTTCGGTTTGCGCCAATAAACTACCAGGCATTTGTGTAAATGTATTTATTGAGTTTGGTTCAATGTAATTTAAGACAACATCTACTTGACCATTATATTCGCTTCCATCTTGTCGTACGAATCCGCCACTAAAATTTACTTTTGCGCCATTTGGTAAGGAAACCTCGGAAAATTCTCCTGAAGTAACAGATGCGGTAATATCTTTTTTTAATAAAACAATATCTATTCTATTTTCACCAGTAGTTTTTGGAATCACAACTCTTGATCCGTTGATATATCCTTCTTTTTGAACTTTGATGTAAGCGAAATTTTCAAAAACATCCGCATTGTTAAGAATGAACATTCCATTACGATCGGTAGTCGTTACAGAATTTCCAATAGTGATTTGCGCACCTAATATTCTATTATCATCAATATCTTTGATTAAGCCGATAAAATTTCCGGTAGTTGGCGAGCCGAAATTATCAGCTCTAAATTCTTCATCTTTTAAGATATCTGCTTCCGTTTGTTGATTTGGAACAGTCCTAGAGTCGAAATCATCATCAGTACAATTTTGTAAGAATAACACGCATGCGAACGCGAAGAGTAGTTTGGTTAATTTTTTCATAATGTTTACGGTTTTAATATCTTTTAGATGCAAATACATTCAAAAGGTTGCGTTCCAAAGAATACCTGTTTTATTTCCGCAAAAGAATTATGCCACTTTTTTCTGTGTCGATTGTATTATAAATGCCAATAGCATCACCAATACACAACCAAATAAATTCAACCATAAATACGGCATCAAGTCAATCCACCAAACAAAAACAACCACTGCTTGCGTGATTAATGCCGCTGTAAAAACTGCATTTCCTTTGACATACTTGAAGAAGAATGCCAATAAGAAAATACCCAATACATTTCCATAGAAAATAGAACCAATAATATTGACTAATTGAATTAAATTTTCTGCCAAACTCGCAAAACAAGCAATAATAATCGCTAAAATTCCCCAACCTAAGGTGAATAATTTTGTTGCTTTTACATAATGTGCTTCGTCCTTATCTGAGTTAACGGAAACTTTTCCTTCTCTATTTCGTTTGTACAAATCAATAGAGGTAATGGTTGCCAATGCGTTGATTTCAGAAGCCGTAGAAGACATTGCTGCGGATAGAATTACAGCTAATAGTAATCCAATCAAACCGTTTGGTAAGTATTTTAAAATGAACGAAATAAACATATAATCACGGTCATTGGTTTCGCTATCTTTTGCCGATTCTTTATACCATGTGGTCAATTCTGCCTTTTTCTCTTTGTAAGCTTCATTGTTTGTATTCGCGTCAAGCGCGATGAGTTCCTTTGATAATTGATCGTACTTTTTAGCATATTCAGGATCAATCGCACGCTTGATTAAATATTTTGATTCTGCACGATAGGTCTTTTCAATACTGTCTAAGTGCAATAAATGTTGCTTATCAACATCATTAAATGACTTCGCCAATTGCAAACTCACGGTTTTTTTCTGATCAAATAAAACAGTTTGTTTGTCTTGTAGCGTTTTATATTCGTCACTATATTCAGATGCTAATACTTTTTCCGTTGACGTATTAATAAAGTTTAAGGGTGCTTGATTGAATTGATAAAACACAAATACCATCACTCCAACTAATAAGATAAAAAACTGCATCGGAACTTTCAGTAATCCGTTGAACATCATTCCATAACGCATTTCTTTGACAGATTTCCCTGAAAGATAGCGCTGTACTTGACTTTGATCGGTTCCGAAGTAGGCGAGTGCCAAGAAACTTCCACCAATCAATCCTGTCCAAATTGTATATCTATTTTCTAAATCGAACGAAAAATCGAGTACATTCATTTTTCCGCTGGCACCAGCAATATCGAGTGCTTTTATAAACCCAATATTTTCTGGAATCATGTTTAATGTGATAAAAAACGCGGCAAACATTCCCGCAAAAATCACAAACATTTGTTGTTTTTGCGTCACACTTACCGCTTTAGTTCCACCTGAAACGGTATAAATAATCACCATCACACCAATAATGATGTTTAGCGTTACCAAATTCCAACCTAAAACAACCGATAAGATAATCGCGGGCGCAAAAATGGTAATTCCTGCAGCCAATCCACGCTGAATTAAGAATAAAATGGCGGTTAAACTTCTGGTTTTCAGATCAAATCGATTTTCCAGAAATTCGTATGCTGTATATACTTTGAGTTTGTGATAGAGTGGAATAAATACCATACAGATGATGACCATGGCAATTGGCACTCCAAAATAGAACTGTACAAATCCCATTCCGTCGCTAAATGCTTGTCCTGTGGTTGATAAGAACGTAATGGCACTGGCTTGAGTTGCCATGACAGACAAACCAATAGTCCACCATTTGGAGCTATTTCCGCCTCTAATATAATCTTGCACGTTTTGGCTTCCGCGCGTTTTCCAAGTTCCATAACCAACAATTGCGGCTAATGTTCCTATTAATACAATCCAGTCTAATGTGAGCATATTGTCGGTTGGTTATGAGAAAATATTCATGAGTATGTAAAAGAAAATAATGTATGCCAAGTTGGCTAATAAAATGAAGGTATACATTTTTTTCCAGACGAATTTTTCAGTATTCATGTGTTAGTTTTTTAGTTGAGGTTGCGTGATGATTTGTGTTTTGCCAACAGAAATCATATTGGTAAAAAGTTTGTATGCACCAGGAACGCCCGCAGGCAATTCGCGGAAAAAACTCAATCCTGTATAGATATAGTTTCCTTTTCCGTATTTGGCAACTAACAAACTTCCTTTTTTAGGGGTTTCTCCTTTGTCGTGCATGGAAAGAATTGGTGTAAATTCTGTAGCCCAATCATTCGGGAAGTACAATCCACGTTCTTGAACCCAACCGTCAAAGTCTTTCGTTGTGATTTTATTTGGAAAGTTCAATATAGAATGGTTTTTTGCGACTAGTTCCACTGTAGCTGTTTCGTCGGTAACACGATCGCGAGATAAAGTCAATTTATAAGGAGCCAATTCGTTTGCATCTACTTTTATACGACGATTGGTGTTGTATTGAACAATGACGTTTCCGCCATTTTTTACATATTCTAAAATATATTTTTGTTTAAATTTTAATTCGTCCACCGTATTGTAAGCTCTAATTCCAACCACAACGGCATCGTATTTATCAAGTGAAGTTGCATCAATGGTAGCTGGATCAATCACTTCTACGTCGTATCCAATTTGACGTAAACTCTCAGGAATTGCATCTCCAGCACCTTGAATATAGCCAATGTATTGTCCGCTTTTTTGAATATTCAACCGAACTACTTTCGTCTCCGCAGGTAATAAAACCGATTGTTTCGGAATGTGATCGTATTCAATTTCACTGAGTGCTTGTGAGTATTTTTTATCACCAATAAATACTTCTGGAACCAAAATACCTTCGCTTTGTGTAGCTGGCGGAATGACTGTAAACATTAGGGTAACTTCATCACCTTTTTGAGCAATGGTCACTTTTTGTTTCGCAGGATATACTTTCCAGCTATATGGATGTTTGATAGAAATATAACCGTCAATATTATCCTTTCCCGCTTTTACAGTTACTGGAATTTCTTTGGCTTCTTCCGAAGAAAAAATCAATACTTTGTCTTTAAAATTCGCCGTGACTGCGGGTAATATTTCAAATGGTTGATACAATTCGCCTTTATCTGGTTTTGAATATCTGTACACCACAGGTTTTGTAATCGTAATTGGTGTTCCTTCAATTTCAAGATGGAACTGTAAATTTGCAGGTCTTGGTGTTTCTGGTAATCCACGTAAATGTTGATCGGCAACCTTATACATTCCCAACGTTCCTTTTTCAAATAACCAATACGGCGCAGAATAAGTGTCAGTTGCTAAATTGATTGCTAACTGAAAGTTTTCTTTCGTATTTGGTTGTAATAAAAGTGTTTTCGGAGTTGTTTTTTGATCGCTTGTAGCGGTAATTGATGATAGTTTAATGTTTGCGTTGCTTCTGTTTAACGCCTCAATATTCACGGTAACGTTTGCTCTAGGAGTTCCGTTTGGAGTTGTTGCTGAAGCTTCTAAGTACAATCCGGCGCACGCCTGAATGATGAACTCAATTTCACTTAATTTAATAGCTTTCCAATGTGCATCGTCCAATTTTTGAATCATCTTGTAAGCTTCCATCAATTTTGGTAAGTGCGAAGCTGGATTTACAAAATTGAAGTTATTTTCAATCGAAGTTAATACAGTTCCGATTGCTTTTCCACCGTTGACACGATTCCAAGTGGTATCAATTCCTGAAAAAATATTGCTTTTATCTTCTGGAAAATCTCCTTTTAAAAACTCTACATATTCTTGTTGTGAACCGCGAGTTGTCAATCGTCCAAAACCTTGACATAAGTGTTGACTGCTGGCAATTGAAGCCAATTCGTTGTTTGATAATCCTTTGAGTGGATAATATACGCCAATATCGAAGTTGAGCATTTTGCTTTTATCTGCTTCTTCAAACTTTTCTTGACTTCCATAGAACCACCAAGATGTATTGAAAAACAAACGCGTTGGTTTCCAAGTACTGTATGTTTTTAATTGTGAAGTGTATGCGTTTTTGTCGCTTGCCAAATCGAATGCTTCCATGCTCAACATGGCAGAAGTGGTATGATGTCCGTGCGTTTCTCCTGCTGAATTGTGATCAAAACGATTGATAATTACATCGGGTTTAAATTTACGGATAGCCCAAACTACATCGCTTAGGACTTCGTCTTTATTCCAAATTGCCAAGGTTTCATCGGGATGTTTGGAATAGCCAAAATCATTGGCGCGTGTAAATAGTTGTTGTCCGCCATCAATGCCACGAGCCGCTAATAGTTCTTGTGTACGAATGACACCTAATTGTTCACGAATTTCAGGGCCAATTAAGTTTTGTCCGCCATCGCCGCGTGTAAGCGATAAATAAGCGGTTCGCGCCTTTACATTATTTGATAAATAGGCGATAAGTCGTGTATTTTCATCATCAGGATGCGCTGCAATGTATAGTGCAGATCCTAAAAAATTCAATTTTTGTACTTTCTCGTAGATTTGATTGGAGGAAAGTTTATCTGGCTTTTGCGCGGTACTTATTGTCGTAAACGCACAGAATACTAAAATAAACAGGATGTATTTTTTCATTAGGAACTATTTGGTTCAGTAAATTCAAAAATAGGGAAGTTCAACTATAGAAATATAGTTTTTAACGTTCTTTAACGTTCGTTGAATTTTACAAAAGAAATCAACATAGTTTATTGAAATTTTACTTCAATTGACTTCGTAAAAAAAGCGAACCGAAGCTAACTTAGCAAATTTAAAAGTGTACTGCAAGCTAAAATAAGTCAATACGCTTTACTGTAACACTTCTTATAAGATTGATTATAATACTTCTTTCAATACATAATCGGCTACTATTTTATGTCCTTTTTCTGAGAAATGAATTCCGTCTGCAAATAAGAAACCATCTTCGCTATGATCTATATTTTTTTTAAAGTAAGTGCTGATATCATGCGTTTTAATTTTTATCTTTTCTAGTGCTGATTTAAGAATTTCTTGAGGCTTGTAGATGTCATCTTCATTATGATTTCTAAGTTGATACTCATACGGAAGTAATACAACATTAAATTGAATTTGGTTTTGTTCACAATCTTTTGCTATTGTTTTAAAATTTTCTAAAATTCCTTCCATATTTTTTTCTGTGTACAGATTGTAATCATTCTCAAAGAAAACTTTTGATCTGTCAAAGAATGTCCCTTTGAGCCAAATATAAAAGTAACTATTGGTTTTTAAGAACTCAAACAAGCTACCAATAAAAGGTTTTTTACTTAACATCGGCGCACTGTTATTAGATGCTCTTAGATAAACATCATTTAGGCAAAAAAATATGATAATACGATTGATGTTTAACTTCTTGTCTTCTGATAGTTCCGCTACTACATTTTTATAATCGTGTGTGTCATACCCTATAACTGACGGATTAGCTACATTCACACTTTTTAATTGGTCTTGTAATAGCGAACAAAAAATATCGCCATCTTCAATTCCCACACCCATAGTTACAGAATCACCAATTAATAGAGTCGTTTTTAAGGAATCATTGAACTGCGTTTTATTTTTTCTAAAACGATATTCATCGGTATTAACTTCTCGATCGAAAGCTTCTCCTTTGTGTAGTTTTCTTAATCCGTTTGAATCTCGATAAATATTACTTTCGACTAGTAATTTATCAGTTCCTTGGGTACGTATGGTACTGCTAAATAATCTAGTTATTCCTTCCAATACTAGAAGAATAAGAATGACAACGATGGTATTTATGGCAACTAGTCTTACAATTTTCTTCATGAAATTATCTTGTGCTTTGAGTGGTATGATACTATCTCTGCAAATTAAGATAATTATTTGATTACTTTTTTATTATTTTAGAATTGAGAACTTCATTCTTTAGCGTAATTACTTTAATGAGATATATTCAGCTTTTAAAAATTGACAACTCAACGTTGACCATATTTTTCAAATAAAAAATATCTGAGCAAACCGAAGTTCGCTCAGATATTTTGTATACTAATCTTTATTCTTATTCATAAATTACTAACAAGTTGGTCTAAGACTTGGAAGCGGACAATCGAGCCAATAGCAAGTTCCAACATTTTCGGAATAGCATTGCCTGTTGTTTGAGCCATATTCACCCTTTAAGGTATTAATTACCAATTTAGAAATTGATTTTTTGTTCAGATTCAGATTTTTAATTTTTCTTTTTTTCATGATTCAATATTTTAATAATTAACAGATACAATCAGAATTAAACAAACAATTGGTATTTGTTTTTCCTTCGTCGCATATAATATTGCTATCTGCATTGCAAGTTCGTCCACTTCCACCTTTGGCTATAAAAATTTCTAAGTTGGAGATTGACTTTTTGTTTAATTGCAAACTTTTAAGATTTCTTTTTTTCAT
>CAYGPQ010000025.1:36102-47918 GCA_964351775.1 uncultured Kordia sp.
ATGATTTTTGGATTAAATAATTAGTAACACGCATAACATTGTCCGTTGTACCACTGAATTCCCCAACCAGAACACTGTGCTTGAGGCCAGTTAATTGGAATTCCACCAGTTCCGCCACAGAATCTAGTTTTTCCACCATTGACATTCTTTTGAGATTCTTTACTCAATACTTTTGTTCCGTTAAGATTTGAAATGTTTTTTAACATGATTGTAATTTTTTTAGTTAATAATGAAAAATTAAGGAAAACAAATAAAAGAGCGTTACGGGTATACCTTACTTAACGTTTAATTACAACTAAGACTGTGTATTATATTCCTAAATAATTTCCGTAGTTTTGAGAAAACCGTTTATATCCATGAATACATTTAAAAATAGTGCCTTTGTATTGCTTGCTTGCTTGATAGCGAGTTGTTCAACATCTCAAAAAGAAGAAATGAAAGAAACCATCGCGTATGCTAATGATACACATTCGTATGCAAAACCAAATGAGGCTGTTGCCAAACATTTACAGCTTGACATTATTGTTGATTTTGATGAGAAAATCATCACTGGAACGGCAACCTATACGATTGAAAGTACCAATGCTTCCGAAATTGTATTTGATGCAAAAAATATTGACATTCAAAAAACAACTGTGGATGGAAAAGAAGTGACGTTTACGCTTGGCGCGAATGATCTTGTATTGGGACAATCCTTATCAATTCCGATTGAAAAAAACTCGAAAGAAGTTGCAATTACATACAAAACAACAGATAAAACAGAAGCGTTGCAATTTTTAAATCCACAGCAAACCGCCGATAAAGAACATCCATTTTTACTCACACAAGGACAAGCCATTTTAACACGAACCTGGATTCCAATTCAGGATAGTCCGCAAGTTCGCTTGACCTATTCCGCGACTGTAAAAGTGCCAAAAGAGTTATTGGCGATTATGAGCGCGGAAAATCCTAAAGCGAAAAACGAAACTGGACAGTACAGTTTTGAAATGAAACAACCCATTTCACCGTATTTAATAGCCTTAGCCGTTGGCGATTTGGTGTACAAAGAAATCAGTCCGCGAACTGGCGTATATGCTGAAAAATCAATGATTGAGAAAGTGCATTACGAATTTGCAGACATGGAAAAAATGGTGAAAGCAGCGGAGAATTTATATGGAACCTACGCTTGGGATCAGTTTGATGTGGTAGTTTTACCACCAAGTTTTCCGTTTGGTGGCATGGAAAATCCACGCTTGACGTTTGCTACACCAACCGTTATTGCTGGCGATCGCAGTTTAACGAGTCTGATTGCACACGAATTAGCGCATTCTTGGTCAGGAAACCTAGTAACAAATGCAACTTGGAACGATTTCTGGTTAAATGAAGGATTTACAGTATACTTTGAAATGCGCATCATGGAAGCGTTGTATGGAAAAGAATATGCAAATATGTTGGCTTCTATTGGACGACAAGATTTAGCAGAAGAAATAGAAGGTTTTAAAGATGCTCCAGAAGCGACACATTTGATGTTAGATTTAAAAGGGAAAAACCCTGATGATGGTATGAATAGCATTGCATACGACAAAGGATATTTATTTTTGAGAACTTTAGAAGAAACCGTTGGACGTGAGCAAATGGATATTTTCCTAAAAGAATATTTCAACAAACATGCGTTTTCTACCATGACGACGGAAAAATTCATTGCCTATTTAAACAAAGAATTATTGCAAAAAAACAAGGTTGATTTTAATGTGGATGCTTGGGTTTACAATCCAGGAATTCCTGCAAACGCAGCAACAATAACTTCTGATAAATTTCAAAAAGTAGAAGAAGCAATTAGCAATTGGGAAAATGGAACGCTGAGCGAAACTGATGTATGTAAAAAAGACTGGAACATTCAGCAAAAAATACATTTTATTAGAAACATTCCTGAAGGAATTTCTATAGAAAAATTTACCGCTTTAGACGCGGCATGTAATTTTTCAAGCGCGACCAATTCATACATTGCTATGGTTTGGTTTGAACAAGCTATCAATCATGACTATCACGCAAACAATGTGGATACACAAATTGAGAACTTTTTAATGAGTGTAGGTCGTCGTTGGTATGTGTCAACTTTGTACAAAGCGTTTAAGCGAAATAATAAAATTGAAGACGCAAAACGTATCTACGAAAAAGCACGCCCAAATTACCATTCGGTGACAGTAAATACCATTGATGAAATGTTGAGTGTAACGTTTTAAGATGTTTTAATTTCATTCAAAATAAGACAAAAAAGAAAGGATAAAATAAGGGCATATTTTATCCTTCTTTTTTAAAATGAGATTATATCTAAGCCAAGTAGGTTAAGCGTGGAATATTACTTAAGTATGACTTACATATATTTAATAAATAATTTATCAGATTATTATATCTAAATATCGTGAAATTCTACAACTATTGGTTACGGTTTTACCGTATTACAACTATTTGATTGCTATTGATAAGTAAGCGTTTTTGTAAGATTATAGTCCTAACTCTTTACGTAGTAAGCTGTCTTTTACACCATTTTTAGACCAATAAGGACTTTTTAACTGTTTGATTCTCGTTGCTTTAGTCGTTAGTGACTTGGCATTACTTCCGTAGCCATTTGTAGTCCTTTCAGTCCAGCCCAAAATATCGTACGGAAAGCTAGTATTGAAATTTATCGCAAGTTTTCTGTTCAATTTTGGATACTCTAACGTGTATGTTGAGCTTTTTCCATTTACGGTTAATGTTGCCGTTGCTGTATATGTTTTTAGTGGAATATGTTTCATGCGTAATACCTCAAATGCAGGAATAATTTGTTGTATTCCTGTGGGTAATTGTCTTGGATCTACTCTGAGTTTTGTCCACAACTCATCTTCTAAAATAGCCTTTTCAGTTGTAAATTCTTGATCAGACTCACTTTCAAAGTACGAGTATGATTCTACTTCAAACTGTGCTCTATTATTTAATTGTGTAAAAACATGTCCGCACCATTCTTGCATGGAAGCTGTAACTTTCATCGCATGTTGGTTATTTGTTACAGGATAAAATGTACTAGTCATCGTACTATACGGATAAATTCCGGTATAGAATTTTTTCGTACTGTTCAATTTTAAAACGGGCACATTCTCTGGGCGCAGTTGATCGGCTTTGACTTGTTTGGTTGGATTAAAATCTTCTGTAACGTAAATCAACACCGATTTCCCTTGATGGATTTCACCATAACGCGCTTGTTTGAGCTCATAGGAAGTGATTTCTGCTGTTCCAGCATACCAATATTTATTGAATGCCTCTGAAGTTGACTGTGCAGGTTTGGAAACTGTAGTTACTGTTGAAGTTGTAGCGATATCATTTTTTATATTGGAGCATACTATAATAGCTCCAACAACGGTAAGTCCGGCTAAAATAAGGTGTCGTGAGATCGATTTCATCGTTTTTTTATAAAGATACTTAAAAACGGTGATACTAATCTGTGGTTTAACAATGTGTTAAAACAATTTCAATGTATTCGTTTTAACTCTTCGAATAATAATAAATGCGATAATCAGAACAATGAGAAACATTATGAACAGAATAAAAGGTGTACAAGATTCTTGGATCATATTTGGTAAGGAATCGCCAGACGACGCAGCATCTGCAGCATCAAAGGAACTTCTAAAATTTGTTTCTATGGTTGCGTAGCTCGGACTTTCATTACCGTATGAATTGATGAAAGCATTAAAATCTTGAGTAATGTGCTCAGCGGAACTTTTGTTACGATTGTCAAAAAGTAGATTGTCTAGCGGAAGCGAATGAATTCCATTGAAACTAACATTACTAATTTCTTCAAAAGGCTTGCTAGTATTAAGTGTTTCTGTAGATTTTGAAATAGTAAATGTGGTTTCTTGCGCACAAAGAGTTGTGTGAGAAATAAATATGAATGAAATAATAATACAAAGTATAAATTTTTTCACGTACTGATTTTTTAGGGAATCACATTCAAGTTACACAATGTTGTACAAAAAATGATATTTAATCTGTGAGATTACAATATTTATGTATGAATTGCACAAAAAAGCATATAAATGGTAAATAAATTGTATGTGATTGATTCTTAATCATCCATATAAATAACAACTCGCAACGTGAAAACCCGACAACAGTCTCTCGATAAAGGGAATATATTTTTGATTTCTGATTTTTGAATCATTAAATTTTTCCATCAAAACAACGTTTCAATCTCGGAAAGTACTTTGTACACCAAATGCGTGGGCAAACCTACCACATTTGCATACGAACCTTCAATACGGGAAATCTTTGTAATACCAATCCATTCCTGAATTCCGTAAGCGCCAGCTTTGTCAAACGGTTTAAAATTGTTTACGTAATAGTGAATTTCTTCTGAAGAAATGTGCTCAAAAAACACTTTTGTGGTCTCATTTACGACTTTTTGTGAAGTTGCCGTCGTAAAACAAACCGACGTTATGACTTCATGACTTTTCCCGCTCATGGCAGCAATCATGTCAAATGCTTCTTGTGCATCGTGCGGTTTTGCGAGTGAAACACCTTCATGCCAAACTACGGTATCCGAAGTAATTAACACTTCATTTGCTTTCAATTCGTCTTTAAACACGGATGCTTTTAAAATGGCTAAATAATCGGAGATTTCATGATGTAGCAATTCTTCAGGATAAATTTCTTCCACGGATTTCAATCGGATTTCGAATTTGAGTCCTAAATCTTTAAAAAATTGTTGTCTTCTGGGAGAACCAGAAGCTAAAATGAGATGATATGTTGAAGAAAGTGTGTTTAACATAGTTTACAGAAATAGAGAAAATTTGGCAATTCTGTCAAAATAATAAATAACAACTGTTGATAAAATACCAAATAACATAATTATTTTTAATAGTAATGATAACATTTTGTATTCACGTTTTGTATCAGCTTGCCATATTTTCATGATAAAATAGAGTAGTGGTAAAAGTATGGAAATGAGCACATAAATGGTCGTGACAGTTTTTCCTTGAAGATAGATACTTGTCACATACAGAATGAAACAAATCAACAATCCAGCCAAGACGGCGATAATTTTATTGACGCTGTTTCTGCCTAAAATAATTGGTAATGTGCTGATTCCAGCATTGTAATCGCCATTCACGTCTTCTATATCTTTGACAAGTTCGCGCATGAGATTTATCCAGAATGCAAAAATAGAATAGATTGTAATCGCGATTAGCGAAAAATCATTGAAAAAATTAAAATGCTTTCCACGAACAGTATGTTCTTTATTGAACGCAATTAGAATTAATAAACTACTCGCAACCAATACAGAAACGACAATGTTTCCCGTAAGTGGAATGCTTTTTAAATGTGAACTGTACAGGAATAATAACAGCGCAATTCCGATGAAAATAAGCGAAATCCAACCACGATTGATTGCAAAACCAGCATAACTTCCCAAGCTAATTCCAACGAAAGTGAACGCAACATAAAGTACATAAGCGTTCTTTTTAGAAATGAATGTATCAATAAATAGTCTGTGTGGTTTGTTGATCCGATCTGTTTTTACATCAAAAATATCGTTGATGATATTTCCGCCTGCAGCAATGAAAACTGTTGCCAAAACTACAAAAGAAAATAAGCCAATTTTAATATAGCAATCGTCAAAAGGAACAATCCAATAGTAAAAAAAGAGGAATTGCGTCAACGCTATCATGACCAAGTTTGGAAACCGAATGAGTTGTAAAAACTTCACCATTACTTTTTATAGTTTAATCGTACTTAGCGTCAAAATTTTCATCCCATTTTCCTTGAACTTTCATCACTTGCGAAATCACATCTCTTACCGCACCTTTTCCGCCATCGACATGTGAAATATAGTCGCAAATTTCTAAGACTTCATAGGCTGCATCTTGTGGACAACATGATAAACCGACACGTTTTAACACCGGAACATCCGGAATGTCATCGCCCATGTATAATACATTTTCTAACTGGATGTTTTTCTTTGCCAAATATTCGTCCAATTGCTCCACTTTGTGGTGTGCGCCCAAGTAAATATCCGTAATGCTCAAACCTTCCAAACGTTTGCGAACACCTTCATTGGTGCCGCCAGAAATGATACAGACATTATAGCCTTTCATCACAGCAGTTTTGAGTGCATAGCCATCTTTAATATTCATAGTGCGCAACATTT
Source organism: uncultured Kordia sp. (assembly GCA_964351775.1). Classification (GTDB taxonomy): domain Bacteria; phylum Bacteroidota; class Bacteroidia; order Flavobacteriales; family Flavobacteriaceae; genus Kordia. The sequence goes on from CAYGPQ010000025.1 coordinate 42,263, forward strand.
CGCCCGATGTGGTAATGGTTACGGTTCCGTCGGTTAGGACACCATCGACGTCAAAAATAAAAGTGGTAATTTGATTCAAATATTCTTTATAGCTTTTCTCTTCCATAGGTTTTTGCAATTGATTGCGTGAGCAAGGTATATATTTCTTTGTGAATGTCTTTGTCTAGTTTGTCTAAATGATTGTCAATTGTTTTTTGGTCACCGCGTTTGGCAGGACCAGTTTGCGCCATATATGGCGTTAAGGTTGTAATCTTTTTTGCAGTTTCTTGAATGAGCGGGCTTAAAATTTCAAATGGAACATTATTCGTTTCGCAAATTTCATGCGCAATTCGGTATAAATGATTCGTGAAATTATTCACAAAAACCGCCGAAACATGCAAGGCGCGTCGTTGTTCCGAACTTATTTTATACGAAGGACTTCCAATAGCATCTGCAACCGCTTTTAGGATTTTATAATCCGTTTTTTCACCCGTTTCCAAACAGATAGGAATCGCAGAAAAATCAACAGGAACACCTTTGCTAAATGTTTGCAATGGATAAAATACGCCGCGACGGTTCTTTTTATGCAATTCGTGCATGCTTGCATTTCCTGAAGTATGTACTACCAAGCGATCTGTAAAGGGTAGTTTATTGGCAATATTCGGAATGGCGTCATCGACAACGGCAATGATATAGACATCGGCTTCTGCCAAATTTTTCAAGCTGGTAGTAGTATCTGTATTTTTAAAATACGACAATGCTTTCGCAGATCTGTTATACACTTGCACAACTTGAAGTGTTTTCGTAGCTTGAAATGCCTCGTATAAATGTTGCGCAATATTTCCTGCGCCTAAAATGACCATTTGTAACATGCCGCTAAAATAACAACACTTTACGGTTTTTAAAACTTTAGCGAGTTACTTTTCCAATCATTCCATTATAAATAGAAGAAAAAATTACGAATTGGCTAAAAAAAGCAGCTGACATGACAAATATCATGTTTTAAGAAACCAAGGCTTCGGACTTTTGTAAGGAACAAAAAACAATATACCATGACTTTATATAACACTTATTTAAACGAGTTTGAAAGTAAATATACTATGTATATTCCACTGACGATCATCTTACAAAGTTGTTTGGGAGGAATTGCAGCAATGTATATATTAATGAACGGATTAGATACTATTTCTGGGTTAGTACAATTATTTTTATGTGTAATTCTAACCTCGTTTTACAATGCCGCAATTTTAGCACAGCTAAAAGGTAGATTGGTGTTTAATCTGCTAATATTAAGTCTGTTATTTAGCACAGTATTTATCATTCTGAATATCATACAGTTTTATTAGTAAGTATAATATCTTAAAAAAATAAATACAGCAACATTTGTAATTTATCATTACAAGCGTTGCTGTATTCTTATAAATGTGTTTCTTTACAAAAAAGACTTAGAATACGTCTAAAAATCTAATAAGTCCAACAAAGTCCAATCATGAAACACGACATTCGAAATAGGGAAGATGTGCACCTTTTGGTGACAACATTTTATGATAAAATTCGAAAAGATGAATTATTAGGCCCCATCTTCAACGGACGCATTACACATTGGGAAGCGCATTTGGAACATCTCACGGACTTTTGGGAAAGCAATTTATTCTTTGTCAACAAATACAAAGGAAATCCATTGGAAAAACATGTGGAGGTGGATGCAGCTATAAAAAACACCATCAACGAGCATCATTTTGGTGTTTGGCTCAACCACTGGATTCAGACCTTAGATGAACTTTTTGAAGGCGAAAAAGTGAACATTGCCAAAAATAGAGCTCGCAAAATGGGGACTTTCATATACATCAAGTTGTTTGAAGCGCGAACTCCGAAATAAATAGTTTCCCTTAGAATGTTCCTAAATAAGCCCAAATTGAATGTTAAATAGCCTTTAAATTATGTAAAATACCGTACTTTTGCATACTGAAATTTTGATCTAAACGATAACGCTACACAATGGGTAATATCATCAAGAATATTCTCTTTTCTACACGATTAATGGCTGTCCTTTTTTTTGTATTCGCTTTGGCCATGGGAATAGGAACTTTTGTTGAAAGCGAATATAGTACCATAACAGCTAGAATTTATGTTTACAATGCGTGGTGGTTTGAAATCATCATGATATTTTTTATGATAAATTTCTTTGGAAACATGTTTCGATATCGATTGTTTCGAAAAGAAAAATGGGCAACGTTATTAATTCACTTATCGTTCATTTTTATCATTCTAGGTGCATTTATTACGCGTTATATCAGCTATGAAGGTGTAATGCCAATCCGAGAAGGCGCTACTGAAAATGTCTTTCTTTCCGAAAAAACATACATTACTGCACTGGTTGATGGCGAAATAAACGGGCAACCAAGACGCAAAACGCTCAAAGGTGATTATTTAATTTCTCCGGAAGGAATTGCACGCGGATCGTGGCTTAATTCAGGGTTTCCTTGGAATAATGATTTCAACGGACAAGAATTTACCATCGATTATAAAGGATATATTCAAGGAGCAGAAGAAGGGATTATACCCGATGAAAACGGCGTAGAATATCTAAAAATTGTAGAAGCTGGTGGCGGAAATCGTCACAATCACTTCTTAAAATCAGGGCAAGCTGCCGATAATCTTCACAACATTCTGATTGCTTTTAACAAACCAACAGACGGCGCCATCAACATTATGAGCGACGCCGACGGAAATTACACCATCAAAAGTCCGTTTGATGGCGAATATATGGTCATGGCAATTCAGCAAAAAGGGAAAGTATACAAAGACAGTGTACAACCTTTTCAATTACGATCGTTATACAACCTAGCAGGATTGCAATTTGTAATTCCTGAACCTGCTACAAAAGGAAAAATTGGCGTAGTAGAAACGCCCGAACGTTTAAAAGATCAGGAAGATGCTATTATTTTAGAAGTATCAAGCAAAGGCGAAACTGAAGAAGTTCGGATCATGGGTGGAAAAGGACGCACAAATCCACCAGTACAAATACAAGTGGGCGGACTTGATTTTTGGTTGACGTTTGGCGCTGAAAAAATGAAACTTCCATTTGGTATCAAATTGAACGATTTTATTGCAGAACGCTATCCGGGAACTATTGGTCAAGGTGGTTATAAATCGTTTATGAGTAGAGTTACGTTGGTAGATGAAACTCCGTTTGATTATGATATTTATATGAATCACGTATTAGATCATGCTGGATATCGATTCTTTCAAGCACAATTTGACAGAGATGAAAAAGGAACCATTCTTTCAGTAAGTCACGATTATTGGGGAACTAATATTACATACTTTGGGTATATGTTATTATACTTAGCCTTAATGGCGATTCTATTTGATAAAAACACACGTTTTGCCGATTTGAAAAAGCAGCTAGAAAAAATCAAGAAACGAAAAACAACACTTTCTATCATCGCATTGCTGTTCTTTAGTATTGGTGCATTTGCTCAAGAAAACAGTAAATTACCAACAGAAACTACTTCACAGCAAGCAGTTGTACAAAAAGATTCCATCAATCATGAGGGACACAATCATGCAGAAGGCGAAGGTCATGCGCATGAAGTGGTTACAAAATCTGTTACTGCGAAACAAATAGATTCCATCATTTATGCAAATCTTGTTCCAAAAGAACATGCTGATAAATTTGGTCGTTTAGTCATTCAAGATGTGGATGGACGTATGAAACCGATCAATACATACGCACAAGAATTGGTGCGTAAACTGAGTAAATCAAATACATATAGTGATAGTGTCATCTCAGCAAATCAGGTATTATTATCCATGATTCAATATCCAAAATTGTGGTATAATGCAAATATTTTGAGCGTAAAACGTCAAAAACACGATAGTTTACGTAAGATCATCGGAATTGATAAAAAAGATACACATGCGATGTTGCTCGATTTCTTCGATGAAAAAGGAAATTACAAGTTAGCGCCTTATTTAGAAGATGCTTTTGCAACCAATACGCCCAATCAATATCAAAAAGCAATCAAAGAATTCGATTTAAAACTAGGATTGCTCAACAGAGCCGTTTCTGGAGAAATCTTAAAAATATTTCCACTTCCCGATCATGAAAATAATAAGTGGATTTCAGGAGAAGACTATGCACAGAATCCAAATCAAGGATTTCAACCCAAAGATTCATTATACGAGCGGTATGTGAAAAATGCGTTGCCAGTGTATACCATCATTCTAAATGCTGCACAAAAATCGGGCGATTATTCGGAAGCAGATAAAATACTTGAAAGTTTGCGCAAACGCCAAGAAGAATATGGAAGTGCCGTATTACCGTCTCTAAAAAAGATTGATGCGGAAATTATGTATAACAAATACAACATTTTTGAAAAACTCATGATGTATTATTTGTTGATTGGTGCCATAATGTTCATACTAATCATTGTTCAAATTTTCAAAGATAGTAAAGGTATGCGTTTGACAATTACTGTCTTTAAATGGCTCGTGGTTGGTTTATTCTTACTACATACGTTAGGATTAATTGCACGTTGGTACATTTCGGGTCACGCACCTTGGAGTGACGCCTACGAATCCATGATTTATGTAGGTTGGGCAACCATGTTATTTGGATTGTTATTTGGACGAAAGTCCGATTTAACAATCTCAGCAACCACTTTTGTCGTAGCGATGATTTTATGGGGAGCACACATGAACTGGCTCGATCCAAATATTGCAAACTTGCAGCCTGTATTAGACAGTTATTGGTTACTCATTCACGTTGCCGTGATTGTGGCTAGTTACGGACCATTTGCGCTGGCAATGATTTTAGGAATTGTGTCACTTTTACTTATCATTCTGACGACCAAAGAGAACAAAAAACGCATGGAACTCAACTTAAAAGAAATTACCATTATCAATGAAATGGCAATTACGGTTGGTTTAGTGATGCTAACTATTGGAAACTTCCTTGGCGGAATGTGGGCAAATGAAAGTTGGGGACGTTATTGGGGTTGGGATCCAAAAGAAACGTGGGCGTTAATTAGTATTATGGTATATGCGTTTGTATTACACATGCGATTAGTACCAGGATTACGCGGGCGTTGGTTTTTCAACTGGATGGCAATCTCGGCGTTTGGCTCCATTCTTTTTACCTATTTTGGCGTAAACTTTGTCCTTAGCGGATTGCACTCGTATGCAACTGGTGACGCAGTTTTAGGATTACCATTTGTCATCACAGCAACATTAATTTGGCTTGCTTATGGCGCATTGAGTTATTGGAGATATCAGGTTCATTATAAGAAGTAGTTTCAGTAAGCAGTTATCGGTTGACGGTTTTCAGTCGCAGTTGACAGTTTTACAGTTCGTCAGTTCGAGTGTCAAATTTTTGATTTGATGTATCGAGAACAGCATTTAAGCATTTTATAGACGCAGTTGACAGTTTTTAGCCGCAACTTTTAACTTTTGCATTTAGAATTTTACATTTTAAATTTGATGTGTTGAGAACAGCTTTTGAAGTAGTCTCAGTTTTCGGTTGACAGTTTATACTTTTGACTTTTATATTTAGTATTTTAAAGTACTTCTCGATACAATTTTCTATCGAAAATCACTCGAAGTGACGGTTTGCAAAGCAACGAACAAGCACTATTAAGCAAAGCGAAATTACCTAATACGTATTGCCTAATGC
>CAYGPQ010000026.1:0-31331 GCA_964351775.1 uncultured Kordia sp.
ATGTTAAATGTTAAATGTTAAATGTAAAAGTGATTAGATAATTTAAATTGTCATTACGAGAAGTTTGCGACGAAATAATCTTGTTAAACAATAAGCAGATTGCTTCCATTTTTTTCAAAATTTCGCAAAGACGCTTTGTAAAATACTAAATTATACATGTTGAATTTTAAATAAAAAAGTAGCGAAAACGTCATTTCGAGTGAATTTGTGAAGCAAATTTGTATCGAGAAATACTATAAAGTTGAAAATTTAATCTTTAAATCATTTAATTTTTCAATTATTGAATTAACCTAAAATGAACAAACGAAAAATATGTGCTGTCATTACGGCGCGACCATCTTACAGTAGAATCAAAACGGCACTAAAAGCAATTCAAGAACATCCTGAACTCGAATTACAGCTCGTTGTGGCAGGTTCTGCATTATTGGGACGTTATGGAAATGCGGTGAATGTCATCGAAAAAGATGGTTTTAAGATCGATGAAAAAGTATTTATGGTCTTGGAAGGCGAAAGTCCCATGGCAATGGCAAAAACGACAGGTTTGGGTGTGATGGAACTTTCCAATGTATTCTACAATCTAAAACCTGACGCAGTTATTACAATTGCCGATCGTTTTGAAACCATTGCTACAAGTATTGCAGCGGCATATCAAAACATTCCATTAATTCATATTCAAGGTGGAGAAGTAACTGGAAATATTGACGAAAAAGTACGTCATGCCAACACAAAATTAGCGGATGTACACTTAGTTGCTTCGGAAGATGCAAAAGACAGAGTACTAAAATTAGGGGAAGATCCTAAATACGTTATCAACACAGGTTGTCCGTCCATAGACATTGCAAAACAAGTATTGGAAAACAAGGACTATCAATTCAATCCGATTGAAAAATATGGTGGTGTAGGAGCCGATATAGACACTTCTAACGGGTATTTGGTGGTGATGCAACATCCAGAAACGAATCGTCACAAATCCTCACGAGAAGATGTTTTATGTACCTTAGAAGCAATTCACGAACTCAACATACCAACGTTTTGGTTTTGGCCAAACGTAGATGCGGGTTCGGATGGAACTTCGAGCGGAATTCGTCACTTTCGTGAAGTGCACAATCCTGCAAACATTCGTTTCTTCAAAAACATGGAACCAAACGACTTTTTACACTTGCTAAAAAATAGTGACTGTCTCATTGGAAACTCAAGTGTGGGAATTCGTGAATGTTCATTCATTGGTGTGCCAACTGTAAACATTGGAACACGTCAAAACCGCCGTGAACGTGGAAAAAATGTAGTAGATGCTCCCTACAATAAAGAAGCAATCAAAGCAGCCATTCACGAGCGTATTGCCAAAAAAAGAATGCTTTCAGAAAACATCTATGGCGATGGAAACTCTGGAAAACGCATCGCGAATGCGTTAGCAAACACAAAATTAATTGCGCACAAAACGATTATGTATTAATTGAATGCTGAATGTTAAATTTTGAATTATAAATATCAAATAAGAATCATTAGAGTTCATAAATCATAAGTACTAAAACAAAATATTCAAGAATTCGAGATAGAGAACTATACTATTTAATACAATAAAAGTACTTTTTAAGAGTAAAGAGTAAAGAGTAAAGAGCAAAAAGCAAAAAGCCAAATAACAAAGCGACTTTAAACAGATAATAGCCAACATGAATATTCTAGCAGTCATACCAGCAAGAGGCGGAAGCAAAGGTGTTCCAGGGAAGAATAAAAAATTACTTCTTGGAAAACCGTTAATTCAATACAGTATTGACGCAGCGTTGCAATCAAAATACATTACAGAAGTTGTGGTGACGACGGATGATGAAGAAATTATGGCGATTGCGAAGTCGCTTGGCGCGAATGTTCCCTTTGTGCGGCCAAAACATTTAGCAGAAGACGCAACACCAACATTGCCAGTTATTCAGCACGTAATATCACACTTTGAAGCGGAAGGAAAACAATTTGATGCCATTTGCCTATTGCAACCGACAAGTCCATTCAGACCCAAAGGATTCTTAGACAAAGCATTAGAAACATTTATAGAAAAACAAACAGACGCATTAATTTCTGTATTAGAAGTTCCGCATCAATACAATCCACATTGGACGTTTGAACCAAATAAAAATGGTATCTTAGAGATTGCAACTGGTGAAAAAAATATCATTCCCAGACGACAAGAATTGCCAAAAGCCTATCACAGAGACGGAAGTATTTACATCACAAAGACAAAAATTATTAAAGAAGAAAACTCGTTGTACGGAAATTCGCTTTCCTATATAGTTTCTGATGACAAATATTACGTAAACATTGATGCGCAAGAAGATTGGCAAAAAGCGGAAGAATTAGCTAAAAACTGTACACTTTGAAATTTGAAAAACATACCATAATAAATTTTCATATTTCCTTTGACAAAAAAGCTTTTGAAGTGGAATTGTTCAAAAAGGAAAAACAAGGAAGTACATTATATTGGATAGAAGACGATCACTACGAAATTATCTGGTATTCATCAGATCATCATGAAGAAAAAGTTAGAGATTTCTTAGAAAAACTACATTATCATTTTGAGGAAACGCTAGAAAGTATATACAATCATGTTGGGGGCGTTTTTGAAGTATTTTTTCATGATAAAAAAAATCACAAACTATTTATTGTAAATGATTTATATGGTGTAAATGGAAGTTATAGTTTAACTAAGAAAAATCAACTAAAATTTTTTTTAAACTTTCAAAATTTCAATCAATTTCAAGTTCCTTTAGAATTGGATGCAATTGGTTTACAAGCGCATTTTGCCTTTGGGTATCAAGTAAAACCATTTCCATTACCTTATAAAAATATAGTACGACTCGAAGGTGGAAAACTTCATACATTCGATTCAGAATTAAAGCATGAAACAACACGTTTAACGATCGAATTTTCAAATGAAAAACCTACATTTTCTTTAAAAGATGGCATGAATGCGACTAAAAATCTATTCTTTGGCGTCACTGCCGGAAAAGATAGTTTGGCATTATTAAGTCAAGTAAAAGAAGGAAGCGAAGCTATAAAAGCAGGAAACTTCGGGAATATATATTCGGCAGACGTCATTCAAGGAAAAGAAATTGCGGTCAATCTCGATTTAGAATATAAATATACAACCTTGTGTGATGAAAACGAATTTGAACACTATGCAAGGCAAATAGCGATGATTTCTGGGGGATTGGCAACAGTTTCGTATGTAGACATGCTAAAATTTGTCGATCAAGTAATTCCTGAAGATTACAGTTACGTTATGGGCGAAGCTGGCGAATGCGTGCGCATGTTCTTTCCTGAAGACGCCAATCTAGCGAAAGCGATGCACAATTATTTAACACCAAAAGAGTTTTTATTAGATTCATTTACAGATGATTATTTAGGTTTTTTAAATCAATATCCTGAAAATATTGCTGAGGCAGTTGCCGAAAACTACACGGGAGATTCCAATGCGGAAATCTTAGTCAACTTTTACAGAAAAGGACGTTTGCCAGGCAACTTTGGAAACAGACACAAACTATTATCCTTTTTCCGAGATAAAATTACGCCGTTCTTGCATGAAGATTTCATCCAACAAACGCACAACTTACCGCATGAACGCTATAAATTTGATAAAATTCATGAGCAAATTATTTATGATGGAAATCAAGATTTATTGCAATACTTTAAAAACCCTTTAAAATCAGAAATCACGGTGCAAGGCTGGAATGAACGCATTTCTGCAGATACAGGAAAGGTGTTATATAAGCTCTTAGAAAAACACATTCATGCCTTAAAAACTGTCTTTGACACGGAAAAAGTATTTCAACTGGCAAAAAAGCAGCAAAAAAGTCCGAATAGAGGCGTCTATTTTCTTTTTAGAATCGTTTCAATGGCTATATTTGTCGACAGTATGAAAAACGCTGTTGCCCCATGCGAAAAAAGATAATTTCCATATTTGTTGGATATCAAAGTTTTGAAAATCATTACGCAAGTGATTTCTTTGACATTCCACAAGAATTTGACATGTTGGTTTGGCACCAAGTGACATCGGCTGCATTGGAAAAATTACCAAAATCCATTCAAACTCAACAACTGCCGAGCTTTGATTATCAAGGAAAAACAGACTTTTTACGCTATCTAAAAGCAAAAAGCACATTACGTTACAACGACAAAGTTCAAGCACGAAAAGATCATGTATTATATAGAGTTTCACCAGGGAAAAGTAATCTTAAAAAGAAACTAAAATTCGGTTTGATTAGTTTTTTATCACGCTTTTACGCTTCCAAAAGTGGCATTCAAAAGCTAGAAGACAAATTCTTTAAGCAAACGCGTACTTCCAACTATTACTCAGCATGTTTGGCGTATTTAAAAACTGAAAAACCTGACCTTATCTATTGCTCGCATCAAGTTTCAAGTTTATCGCTCGCGCCAGTATTGGCGGCACGTGACTTGGGAATTCCAGTGATAAGTTTCATTCATTCTTGGGACAATCTTCCGAAAGGAAACAAAATGCTCAAAGCCGATCACTATTTCGTTTGGAGCGAATATATGAAGGAAGAAATGCTGCAATATTATACGGATGAAGTCAACGAAAGTAATGTTACTGTAACGGGAACGCCGCAATTTGCATGTTATACGAAGCCTGAATATTTAATTGAAAAAGAAGTATTTTACAAGGCATACAACTTACCAACAGATAAAAAATTGCTCTGTTTTTCAGGGAATTTCACGTCGATTGGAATGGATGATCCGTTGTATTTAAAAGATCTAGCAGAAGCGGTAAAAGCTCATAATCAAGAGAATGTGCAGAAATATCATGTCATATTACGAGCAAATCCTGCGGATTACAACCAAGGATTTATTCCAATTTTGGCACAATATAAAGATGTTATTACGGAAGTCATTCCTACTTGGAATCATGATAAATTTCCGTTGCCAGAAAACTATAAAGTGAATTCAAACTTAGGCGTTTTGTACAGTACTTTGCAATACAGTAGCGCAATTTTCAATATTGGATCTACGATGGCGCTTGACGCGATTTTACTCGGGAAACCAGCGTATTATTGTCATTATAAGCACATAAATGGACACAAAGATTTCAATATTGATCGTTTGTATCAGTTTGTACATTTTAAAACCTTTGACAAACATCCGAAAGCTGTTCATATTTTACAATCTAAAAATCAAATAATCAAGATGTTACAAGATTTTAATATCTTGGAAACACAAAATCGAGATGAACGCAAAAAATGGGCAGAAAGCATTGCTGCACATCCATTAGAAAACGTACAACAACGTATGTATGCTGCCTTTAAAAACATATTGAACTAATGCATATTGGTTTTTTACTTCCCGAATATCCACACGAAAAACTCCCGAAAGCAGCGGGAATAGGTACGAGTACGAAAAATTTACTTAAAGCATTAGTCGATTTAGGAATTAAAATTACGGTGTTTACCTATTTTCAAAACATTCAAGAAGTATTTCAAGATGGAGAAATTACCATTCATAAAATAAAATTGCGCAAATATCCTGTGTTGACTTGGCGATTGAACGAAGGAATCATTGAAAAATATATCAAAAAAATCATCAAACAAGATCAAATTGATGTCTTGGAAGTAGTAGATTGGACAGGAATTTCGGCAAACATGAGTTTCAATATACCGCAAGTCATGCGATTGCACGGAACGGATACGTTTTTCTGTCATTTAGAAGGTAGAGAAAGTAAGAAGGCGAATTTCAACAGAGAGCAAAAAGCCTTTCAAAAAGCAAATAAAATCATTGCGGTAAGTCAGTTTGTAGCTAAAAAAACAAATTCGTTATTTGCTTTAAATCAGCAAATTACAGTCATTCCGAATGGAATTTATATAGAAGATTTTCAACCAGATATTACAAAGAAAAAAGATGGTGTTATATTGTATTTCGGCACTTTAATTCGTAAAAAAGGAATTTTAGAATTGGCACATATTTTCAATGAATTGATTCAGAAAAATAGTAATTGTAGTTTGTTACTCGTTGGAAATGATGCGATTGATGCGAAACAACAACGTTCTACATGGGAAATCATGCAAGAACAATTAAGTGAAAACGCTTTGCAGAAAACGAATTATATTGGAACGGTCAATTATGACCACATGAAGGAATTGATTAATGAAGCAAGTGTTTGTGTGTTTCCATCGTTGGCTGAATCGTTCGGAATGGTGACCATTGAAGCGATGGCAATGGAAAAACCCTTTGTAAATACTGATTATCCTTGGGCACACGAAATTGTGGAAGATGGCGAAACAGGTTTTTTAGTCAATCCGAAATCGCATGTTGAATTTGCTGAAAAAATAAATATCTTGTTGACAAACAAAGAAGTCGCTTCAAGAATGGCAAATAATGCTCGAAAAGAAGCTATCAAAAGATTCAATATTACAGAAATTGCACAACAAAATATAAAAGTGTACAAATCACTAATCGCGTAACATTCATGAAATTCACGCTCATTATATGTACATACATGCGCCCAAAACCATTGCAAACACTCTTGCAATCGGTTACGGAACAAACCTTGTATCCTGATGAGATTTTAATTATTGACGGTTCTACAAATGAGGAAACGAAAGAAATGTTGCATCAGCATCCATTCAAAAATCTAGTCTATTTTAAAGTAGCCGATTCTGAACGCGGTTTGACAAAACAACGAAACTTCGGCATCCGAAAAGTTGCTGAATCAAGTGAAATCGTTTGTTTCTTGGATGATGATACTATTCTATCAAACACATACTTTGAAAAACTGATAGGAACGTATAAAATGTACCCAAATGCCTTAGGTGTTGGTGGTTACATCACAAATGAAGTCAGTTGGACGAAAATTACCGAAACAGAAAAGCCAAGTTCCACATCATTTTATTATGATGGTTGGTTCAGAAGTGAACCCTTGCGTTTCCGCATGCGAAGAAAATTAGGATTATTAGATGATACAAAACCGTGTATGATGCCCACTTTTGCGCATGGAAGAGCCGTTGGGTTTTTTCCACCTTCAGGAAATACATATCATGTAGAAGTCTTTATGGGCGGTGTTTCATCGTTTAAAAAAGAAATCTTTAAACAGCTTAATTTCTCCACATATTTTGATGGATATGGCTTGTATGAAGATACCGATTTTACATTGCGTGTCTCAAAACTAGGACAATTATATCTCAATACGGCTGCACAATTAGAACATCACCATCATGCTTCTGGTCGTCCAAATCAGTATAAATATGGTAAAATGGTCGTGAAAAATGGCTGGTATGTTTGGCGTGTAAAATATCCGAATCCAACTTTAAAAGCAAGAATAAAATGGAATGCGACGTCATTGTTTTTGGCATTTCTTAGATTTACAAATATATTTACCCATCAAAATAGGATGGAAGCCTTTACGGAATCTGCTGGAAGAATAGCGGCTTGGTTCACATTATGGTTTCAAAAACCCCAAATACAATCATGAGTTTGCTCAAAACCATCTATAAACTATTGCCGTCAAAAGGCTTGAAAGAAGCACTGAAACAAGTGTATTTTAATGCAATTCGTAAAGAAAAATTTAAGCGAACTAGCAATGGGTATTCAACGCTGTTTTCAGGTAAACTAGAAGTTGTTACAAAACTCCCTATGTATTATGTTGTCAATGATATTAGTAGATATGAGACATTTTACACCGTAAAAAAAGAGGATGTTGTCATAGATGCTGGCGCAAATCATGGGTATTTATCTATTTACTATGGTCAAAAAGTGGGCGCAAACGGAAAAGTATATGCTTTTGAACCTGACGCGATTAATATTGTGGAAATGGAAGCAAATATTGTGTTGAATCCAACTGTGAAAAACATTCAAATTCAAGAAGAACTCATCTGGAATGAAAACACAAAATTAGCGTTTTTTGAAGCTGGAAGCGTTTCTTCATCTATTCATTACCAACCTGAAAATGCTACTTCCATTTTAAAGGATGCCATCACGATTGATGCTTTCCAAGAACGTGAAAATTTAGATCGTTTAGATTTCATCAAAATGGACATTGAAGGTGCCGAAATTGAAGCGATGGACGGTTTGGTTGAAGTGTTGGAAAAATTTAAGCCAAACTTCGCAATTGCCAGCTATCACTGGGTAAACGAAGAACAAACGTATAAAAAAGTAGAAGCTTTTTTCAAAGCAAAAAACTATCCATATAAAACCGTTTTTTATAAAGATGGTGAAGTCATAACCTTTGCTGGAAAAATCGATTAAGACCTAAAAATGTTCAAAAAGATAAAATCAGACATTGCTAAATACAAAAAGTACAGCGGAAAAAACGCGTTTCTGTTGGTGCTTACGCAGCAAGGTTTGTGGGCAATTATTACGTACCGCTTCTGGAATGCTGTGTATGAGAGTAAATTGCCTTCATTTCTAAAAAAGTTCTTTCTCTTTTTTGCGGTGATTGCCCAAAAATGGATTGAAATTGTCACAGGAATTCAATTGCCCTATTCGGCAAAAGTTGGAAACTCGTTTTATATTGGACATTTTGGACACATCATTATCAATGCAAATGCTGTCATTGGAAATAATTGTAATATTTCGCAAGGTGTTACGATTGGCGTAAGTGGAAGAGGCGAAAATAGAGGCGTTCCTGTGTTGCAAGATAATATTTATGTAGGTGCAAACGTAACAGTCGCAGGGAAAATCACGATTGGTTCTAATAGTGTTTTAGGCGCAAATTCCTTAGTTGTAAAAGATGTGGAAGCCAATACAACTGTTCTTGGCGTACCTGCCGTGAAAATTAATGATAACGACTCATCAGCCTATATTTAATGAATTTTTTAGTCGTCACATACGCGCCAACCATCAAACGAAAAGAGGACTTTTTCTCGTATGCACCTTATGTAAAGGAAATGGATCTTTGGTTTGCACATGCTGAAAACATTGGGATTGTGTCGCCATTCTATTATAAAAGTGAGATTTTGGAGAAAAACTTCAAGCGAAACGATATCAAGCGATTTTGGTTGCCTTTTTTCTCTTCCATAACTTTTTTACAGAAAATTAGAACCTTGTTATTGATTCCCGTAATTATCATTCAATTAATCCGAGCGTTTATTTGGGCAGATCATATTCACTTGCGTTGTCCTGGAAATGTAGGATTGATTGCCTGTTTTGTACAAATATTTTTTCCTTGGAAAACCAAAACGGCAAAATATGCTGGAAATTGGGATCCAAATAGTCCGCAACCGTTGAGTTATCGGATTCAAAGACGAATTTTATCGAATACATTTTTAACCAAAAACATGAACGTTTTGGTGTATGGTGATTGGAAGAATCAGACAAAAAATATCAAATCATTTTTTACGGCAACCTATCGAGATGCAGACAAAGAAGCTGTTTTAGTTCGTCAATTAAATGGAATCATCAAGTTTAGTTTTGTGGGTTCGTTAGCTTCTGGAAAGCGTCCGTTATTAGCAATTCAAATTGTAGAAGCATTGATCAAACGCAATCATAATGTGCATTTAGACATCTATGGCGATGGTGAGATGCGAAATGAATTGGAACGTTATATTGAAAAGAATCAATTACAAAAACTAATCACATTGCATGGAAATATAGATGGAAAAAAGATTCAAGAAGTACATAAAACTTCTCATTTTATGCTTTTGCCTTCAAAATCGGAAGGTTGGCCAAAAGTTGTGGCAGAAGCAATGTTTTGGGGAAGTTTGCCTATTGTGACTAAAATTTCATGTGTTCCATATATGTTGGATGAAGGAAATCGTGGTATTTTGATAGATGCGAATGTGAAAAATGCAGTTTCAACAATTGAAAAAGTATTGAATGATTCCGTAAAGTATCAAGATAAAGTCGAAAAAGCAATCGAATGGAGCCGAACATACACGCTTGATAAGTTTGAACAAGAAATAAAATCATTACTCTAAATGCTCAACGTTTATACAGATACCGAATTTTTAAAAGCACATCCAAAAGGAGAGAAGTTTCCGTTGGTATATGCGTTGCTATTTGATGAACGAAACGAGTTTCCAGAAGTTAAAAAGTATTATCAATTCGTGGAAAATATTCAAGATGCTGAAGTTGCTTTTTTGCCATGCTCTTGGAATTACTACTTAAATAATAACTTGAAATCAAAAGCGGAACTATTTATAAATGAGTGTCATGCAAATAATTTAAAAGTGTTGAGTTATGTTTCTGGTGATGAAGGTGTCATGCCAACAAATAAAGAAGTATACGTTTTTAGAAATAGCGGTTATAAAAGTAAAAAGTTACCAAATCAGATTGCATTTCCAGCTTTTTTTAAAGATCCATTAGTGCATTATATTGAAGTTGAAAATCATCAAGTTCGGGTAAAAGCTTCAACACCAGTCATTGGATTTGTCGGTCAGGCAACACCAAATTTGTTGAAAGCGGCAAAAGACATTGGTTTAATTGTCTATCGAAATTTAAAATATTATTTTGGAAAATCGTTCTTAGAACCGCAACAATGGTTTGCTGCGCCGTTTATGCGCTACAAATATTTGAAGCGATTAGAGAAAAACAAAAACATTCAAACCAATATTGTGTATCGAGAACGCTATCGAGCTGGTGTACGCACGAATCGTTCGGAAGATAAAACAACGTTTGAGTTTTACGAAAACATCAACGATTCCGATTATATATTCAATTTGCGTGGTGCGGGAAATTTTTCAGTTCGATTTTATCAAACCCTCGCAATGGGAAGAATTCCCGTATTGATTGATACCGATTGTTTGTTACCACTGGAAGGAATCATTGATTGGACGCAACATTGCATTCGTATTCCACAAGGAAAGGAACACGAAATGGAACAGCGTTTATTGTCTTTTCATCAAAATTTGACTCAGGAACAATTTGAACATATTCAAAAAGAAAATAGAAAACTTTGGGAAGAATATTTAACGCTTACAAGCTTTTTTGCTCGGATTCATGATTTATTGAAAAGTGGAGCTTTGTGAATGTTAAATGTTGAATTTTAAATATAAAGTAGTTCTTGATACAATTTTCTAGCGAAAATTACTCGAACTGACGGCTTTCGGGTAAATTATAAATGTTAAATTTTAAATTATAAAAATTTATTTTCTCACAAACTTTCACACTGAGCGAAGTCGAAGTGCACAAACTCACAAACAAAATTACCCTTTCTGCAAATTTTAAAGTATTATTGCAGTGTCATTAGCACTAAACTATGTTTGAACAATTATTTTACAAAGCGATTCTGAGTTACAAATCACAGTCAAAAAAGCGAAATCATCAAAAGATTATTTCATTGGCAACGTTTTATATTACGGCGGTTCATTTAAGTATTTTGTTTGTAGTCTATATCATTTTAGTAAAAGCAACCAACAGTAGTTTTTTGCGATTCTATGAAATATACACGCCCATATTTTACTTATTTTTAGCAGGGATTTCGTTGTACATTTTCAATGCGTTGTATTACAATGGAAAACGCTTGTTACAAATAAAAAACAGAGCGATTAAAGAAAGTACAAAAGGTACTGAAGTTTGGAAACTATGGATCATTCCTATCGTGATTTTTGCACTAAGTTACATTTTACTCAAAGCATCCTAACGAAACCGGAACATCAATTCATTCACCTTGATCAGAAAACGCTATTACTATCTCATCACGCTTCAATACTTAGGATTTCGCTATCACGGTTGGCAAAAACAACCTGAAGTGAACACGGTTCAGCGTATGACAGAACGAACCTTGGCGTATGTTTTCGGGCATAAAAACTTCAAGTTGTTAGCTTCGGGTCGTACCGATGCTAAAGTTTCAGCAAATGAAATTGCGATTGAATTATTTTTAGATAACGAAACGCTTGATATTCCTGTATTTTTAGCGGTTTTCAATCAAAATTTACCACTAGACATTCGCGCCTTAGCAATTACGGAAACTGATGAAAAATTCAATATCATTCAGCATCCGAAAGTAAAAGAATACATTTACTTATTTGCGTTTGGTGAAAAATACCATCCGTTTGCAGCACCTTATATGACCAATATTTTAGGCGATTTAGATGTGGAATTGATGCAAAAAGGAGCAAAGCTTTTTGAAGGAAATCACTACTTAAAAACTTATTGCTATAAACCTACCGAACATACGATTTTAGAAGGAGAAATTGAATTGTGTGAAATCGTAAAAAACGACATTTACACGGCTAATTTCTTTCCCGAGCAAAGTTACGTATTGCGTGTAAAAGGCGCGGGATTCAAGCGACATCAAATTCGAATGATGATGGGAACGTTAATTCTACTCGGAAAACACGAACTCGATCTAGACTTCATCGAACGTTCACTATTACCAGATTCTACACTAGAAGTCAATTACATTGCGCCAGCTTCTGGTTTGATGTTGAACAAAATGACGTTTAAGGAATTATAAATTTTAAATTATGAATGCTAAATTATGAATTATAAAAAATTAATTTTCTCATAAACTCATAACTTTCACACTGAGCTGAGTCGAAGTGCACAACTAATACCGTCTTCTCCTAGAATTCGGCTTTTTTTTCTTAGCTGCAGGATCACTATTATTTGAACTTCTTTTTTGGTTGTTTCCAGAAGCACCTTTTGAGGGCTGTTTAGGCTTTCGAGAAGGGCGTTGTCCGCGTTTCTCTGGTTCTGGTGGCGTATAATTTGGATCTGCTTCAAAACCTTCAATCTCTTCAGATTCCAGTTTATGGCCTAATAATTTTTCAATCGCTCTTACATATTCATATTCTTCTGCAGAAACCAACGAAATTGCTTCTCCACTGGCACCAGCACGTCCTGTACGACCAATTCTGTGTACATAATCTTCTGCAATATTGGGTAATTCGTAATTCACTACATGTGGTAATAACGGAATATCCAATCCGCGTGCGGCAATATCTGTCGCTACTAAAATTCGAATAGTACCTTTCTTAAAACCGTCTAAGGCTTTCGTACGGGCATTCTGTGTTTTATTTCCATGAATGGCTGCCGAACTAATATTGCTTGATACTAATTTCTTGCTCAATCGGTTAGCGCCATGTTTGGTGCGTGTAAATACTAAAACCTGACTCCAATCGCCTTCTGAAATTAATTTGATGAGTAGATCCGATTTTTGTGGTTTATCAACTCTATATGCTTTCTGAATGACTTTTTCTGCGGTGGTATTCTCCGGTGTTGCGCTTACCGAAATAGGATTGTGCAAAATAGTTTGCGCCAAGGTTTTAATCTCTTTTGAAAACGTTGCCGAAAACAATAAGTTCTGACGTTTCTTAGGAACTAAGGCGATTACACGTTTTATATCGCGTAAAAATCCCATATCCAACATACGATCGGCTTCATCTAACACTAAAATTTCTACTCTAGCGAGTGACAAAGCTCCTTGACTCTGTAAATCGAGCAATCGTCCTGGTGTAGCTACCAAAATGTCCACACCATTTCGCAAGGTTGAAATTTGCGGTTTTGCGTTGACACCACCAAAAATAACCGTTGACCGAATGTCTAAAAACATACTATATTCTTGCACATTTGCATAAATCTGAGCCGCTAATTCACGCGTTGGCGTTAAAATTAATGTGCGAATGGGTCTTCTACGTTGTGTTGGTTCTTCAGAAAGTAATTGTAATATTGGCAAGGTAAAACCTGCTGTTTTTCCAGTTCCTGTTTGTGCAGAAGCCAATACATCTCGACGTTCTAAAATTAATGGAATTGCTTTTGCTTGAATGGGAGAAGGCTCTGTATAACCTTTTTTGCTGATTGCACGTAATAATGCATCAGATAAACCTAATGATTTGAATGACATAAAAATTGTTTGTGAAATGACAATCTTTATATAAAACCTCATTTCCGTGTGAGCTCGCAAGGTACGCTTAATTTTTATGACAAGCATGGTTTCTATACATTATGAAATGTGCATTGCTAGAAGTCTCAAGATCAATCCATAATATGATATGATTTTACAAATTCTATCTAACAAAAAAACATAAACTATAGACAGCTGAAAAACGAGTATTAGTACGTGTTGCTTATCTTACAAATTACAATTATTTTAGAGGTATTATAAACCTACCGTTAACCAAACCTACAAATGAACCATACTTTTGAATTTTTAGGAAGTACAAACCTAATTGACAATGAATTAAGCAATCTTAATTTTCAAAACTCCGATTTCAGTTTGCAATGTTGGATACAAACTGAAAAACTAGGAGTGATACTATCAAAATCGGCCCATGACACTTCATTTTCCTTAGATATCAACGAACAAGGAAACGTGGTCTTTTCTGTAAAAACAAGCACTGAAACACGAACTATTACGGCAACGAATGTCACTGTGTTAGATGAAAACTGGTATCATATTACGGCTGTTAAAACAGAAACATTTTTATATCTATACATAAATGATTACTTATTACAGCTTGAAAACTCTTCAAAAACACTACAAAGTTACACGAAGGAAGAATTATTTACCATTGGTGGAAGTTCTGAAGAAAATATATTTAGTGGAAAAATAAGTCAAGTTGCTGTGTGGAATAAAGCATTGCTTGAGAATGAAACTTCAAAAATTTATGAAGAAGAAGATATCACTACGGTAGATGGATTACTGAGAATATGTAATTTCATAAATGATTCCAAAGAATTCGCTACAACTAGCACGGACAAGCTACGTGTTTCATTAAAAATAAAAAACACTTCTTTTGAAAAACTAACGTTAGTATCTCAAACTGGTAAAGCTAAAAACATTCCGCAATCTATTGAGGTTGACGAAGAAGTGACAATTTGCATGGAAAGTGGCATATTTCCTGTAATCCATAAAACATTTCGGTATGAAAACAAAAGTGGAAGTACGCTGATAACGATCAAAAAGAATCTTGATAAATACAATACGGTCATTGTTGCTATATCCAGTAAAGACTTGGTAGATGATTTAGTCATTAAGAAAAATGAAGCTACTATTTCTGAAGCCACCTTAAATATTGGCGAAAACATGATTGTTGTCAACATGCGAAATCTCTACAATTTCTTAAATGCACTGCGCGGATATCTAAAATGTGATCAACTACAAACGCCCGGTGGAAATTTACTAGATGAAATTGAATACAACAAAGCAAGTCAAGTATTCAATCGTAGATTTCAGTTAAAACCGTTTGCCATTATTTACTGCGAATCCACAGAAGATGTTCAACGGGTGTATAAAGAAGCAATCGCGAATAATTTACCTGTCAGAGTACGATCTGGTGGACACGATCATGAAGCAGAATGTTCTGGAACGGATGTCATTTTATTAGATATGACACGAATCAATCATGTAGAAGTCAGTCATAACAAGAAATTTGCGCGTATCGGCCCTGGAATTCGATTCAAAGACTTAACTCCAATACTAGCCAATGAAGGTGTGATGCTTCCGCATGGAACGTGTGCAACTGTGGGCATTGCAGGATTTACATTTGGTGGCGGTTGGGGACCGTGGACACGAAAACACGGAATGAATTGCGAAGGATTAGTTGGCGCAACGGTCGTATTAGGAAATGGCGAAAGTGTACAACTTCAAACTGATGATAGCAATAAGAAAAACCTATTATGGGCGTTAAAAGGCGGCGGCGGAATGAGTTACGGTATTGTGACTGAATTACAACTAAAAGTATTTCCTTTACCAAAAGAACTCATTAAATTTGAATTGGAATGGAATCCATACGATGATACTGATCCTTCTTTTTTGCATGAACATACAGCCACTAAAAAAGTCTTGCAAGCTTGGGAGAATATCATCATGAACAAAGACATTCCTATATCGAATGAATTTAAAAATCAACAACTCATTGGAACTAATTTGAAAATTTCTGGGAAACAGTTGAAAAATCCTAAAAAATTTAATCCTGCAAACGAAATTCATAACTGTATCATGTATGGGTATTGGCAAGGAACAGAAGACAGTTTATTAGCTTTTGTAGCAACTTCGTATGCGGATGTGTTACCAGAAGAATTGCGCATCATTGGAAAAGGCGGACAAGGAGCAAACTATGCAGATGATGGTTTAATGAGTGCTTGGGATAGAGAATCGTATAGTGCAATCAAACGAAAAATAAAACTAGGAAAAGATCGAGTAGCAGCTAAAAATAATTCCTCAGCGTCCGTTCAAACACAAGAAAAAAGCTATGATAAAGTTTATAAAATTGGACAACTAACCTCAAAAAATAGTATCGGAAAGACCCTATTAGAACTCTTTACATCCGTAGAAACTAAAAAACCACTACCACCAGATTTAGATGCGCCCGCGCCACATAAAATTACGTCACGATTGGCAAATAAAGGCGGATTGGGAGACGAAGGAGCAAATCAATTAATTAGTTCGTTAACCTCAGAATTCATCTTAAATGATAATCGTACACTCGGATTATTCACCTATATTACCTTGGGCGCGATTGTGGGAGAATTTTATGACAACATGTCTGATAAAGACAAAGAAAAAAGCGCATTTCCATACAAAGACAAGGCGTACACGATTCAATATCAAACTTGGTGGAATACAGAATTAGCACAAACTGAACAAGAACAAAACAATGAGGTCTATAACCGAACCAACAAAGCGTTGGACTGGATGCAAGTTTGCCGCGATTATGAAATAGAAAATTCTGGCGGCGCGTTTATCAGTTTTAAAGATGCGTCCATTCCTACGGAAACGTATTTTGCGCAAAACTATCAAGCACTAATTGAGGTCAAGGAAACGTATTCTGAAGATCCGTTCAATCACTTTAGAACCCGAAAAACGATTATATAACCAACCATAAAACAGATGAATACAAACGAAATTAGTAGCGTAGCCATTTATCCTCCAATTGGAATATCCCGCATAGGAAATTCGAAAGAATATTTCTTTGCACCAGACATTCCTGGAGTAGAAATTACACCAGAAGGTGGCTATAAAGACAAAAAAGGACGTGTAAAAAAACAAGTCGCACGTTTTAGAATTTATGCGTTCGATAAAAACGGCAAACCATTAGGCGAAATTACGGAAACAAAAGAAAGTAACATTCATTGGCGCTTAGACGTTGCGAATGTAAAATCGGCTTGGTATATGTTCAACAATGCGTTGGATTTACCGGGCGCAGGAATTCCTTCGCAATACAGAAACTCCGACATTACAGGAGACGATAGAAAAAAATTAGCGATTACACCAACACCCGTAAGCATTACTGGAAAAAATGAAAAAGGGAAAAAATATAGTTTTGATGATGGGAAGTTCTTTGGCAAAAAAGTAAAACTAGGTCATGTAGAAACAGATGCGGAAGGACGATTACTATTTTTTGGTGGTGATGGCGATTCTGCTTCAGAAGATAACGAACCTGCCATTACGTTTGCAAACAATGAAGGTTGGCACGATGATACCTGTGACGGTGTAGTCCGTGCAACGGTTGACATTAACGGGAAAAAGTTTGAAGCTGAACCTGCAAATGTCGCGGTAACGCCACCAAACTTTGGGCCAGGATTGTACGGAGTTGTGACGATGAATGATGTAGTACAAGATTTATTTATTCGTGAAATGAACTATCCAAACCCTTCGGCAAAAGGCGTTATTTTTTATGAACATATTTATCCAATGTTGCAACGAATGACTGATACGCAATGGGTAAATTCAGGTTTCTTTATGTTATTTGGGAAAAACTCTCCTTCTGATTTTACAAATCCTGAATTTGTAAAGCAATTGGAAAATCCTTCAGAAGAATTCAAAGCATTGCGGATGCGTGTTTTTGAATGGTTCCGTAATCCAGATGCTAACGATTATACACCTGAAAAGGTTCCGCCATTCTATGGAGATGGATTTGGTGAATATGAAAAAATTGCCATTGTCGATTTGCCAATCACACGCACACAATATGCACGTTTGGAAAAATGGGCAAACGGCGATTTCAAAACCGGAAAACCTCAAAAGTATGTTCCGTTTGATGAATTATCACCAGCACAGCAAATTGATGCGTTAAATCAAGCACCGATGGAAGAATGTTTAGGCGGACCATTTCATCCAGGTATTGAACTTACGTGGCCAATGCGCGTAAAAGAAATGTGGAAAAAACCCTATCGTCTCAATGTTGTGGACGAAGGCGAAGCCACCGAATTAAACTTCGGTCCATTACTATCACCAGCAATTGCATTAGGCAAAAATGGCCCATTATCTAAAAGTGGGCCAGGCGCATTGACACGTTGGTTAGGCGTTCCTTGGCAAACAGATGAAGCAAGTTGTTTATCTGGTTATGATGTTACGACCTATTTACCATTGCCATCGTTTTGGGCAGCACGTGTACCAAATCAAGTATTAAGTGAAGATAGTTATGTACGAAGTATAAAAGCTGGAAAATTGAACATAGCACAACGATTAAAACATTTTGATTACCGTCAAGATTGGTTGCGTGATTTGGGAACTGTCTATCAAAAGAAAATCAACTTAATGATTGCAGAATGGCACGAATTGGGAATTATTGCAAAAATTGAAGATGCTACTGCAAACAATGAACAAGATTTCTTGCCAGACGTGGTTTGGAAAGAAACAGGACGCGATTTCCATACAAAAGAAGTAGATGCTACATTTTTACAAGTATTGAGAGCAGAAACTATTTCTGATGAAGAAAAAGTCAAAGCGAAACGTTTATTACAAGTGGCTAAAGCTGCTGACAAATCATCGACAAGCACCCGAAAAAGAAGAACATTCTCTCGTGGAGAACGATAAGCATACATATCAAGTAGTAATAGTTGGTGGCGGTCCTGCAGGAATCGCCACCGCTATAACATTAGTTGCCAAAGGAATTGATTGTTGTGTGGTGGAAGCGCATAAAACACCTATTCGGAAATCGGGAGAAGCTATTCCGCCAAACGCCAAACCTTTATTAAAACAATTAGGAATTTTATCCTTGGTTTCAAATGAAAAGCATAAAGTGTATTATGGAAACAAAAGTTGTTGGGGAAGCAATCGTTTGGAACAGAAAGAATTTATTGCTGACCGATTGGGACATGGTTTTTTGTTAGATCGATTACACTTTGAAACCCAATTACAAGACGTGTATAAGAACACGAATGCTTCATTTTATAGTGGTTACAAGCTTAAAAAAGTAGTTTCTGATGCACATGAAGTCATCACTACGATTGAAAACGATTCGGAAAGCATTGCGCTGAAAAGTAGTTTTATTGTGGATGCAACAGGCAGAAAAGCATCGGTTTGTAGACATTTGGGCATTCAAAAAGAAAACTTCGACACACAATTTGCCATTACGTTTACAGTGAAACTTTCAAGAGAAATTCCGCATGAAATCATCGTGGAAGCCACTGAAAAAGGTTGGTGGTATGTAGCGCCTTTTATTAAAAATGAAGTCACAATGATGTTTTTTACCCTCAAAGAGCTCATTCCCGCTAAGGAAAATATTCAAAACTTTCTACAAGAAGAAATCGCAAAAACAATTCATCTTTCAAAAATCTTTCAAAATATAGACATTACTGCGACTAAAATTATGCCCGCTGGCACAAGTTGTGTACAAATTCCGTATGGAAAAAACTGGTTAGCTGTGGGCGATGCAGCCTATTCTTTTGATCCGATATCTTCGTATGGAATTACGTCCGCATTGGCTTCTGGCTTTTATGGCGGACATGCTGTGGCAGATTTTATACACGGAAAAGAAGAAGCGTTGGAAGTCTATCGATATGTGATGGAAAATGCGTTTCAAGCGTATTTGTATAAATTAATTGCACATTACGATTTAGAAAAAAGATGGGAGCAAAGCCATTATTGGACGAATCGATTGGCGGTTTTTTCAACATCATCCTAAGTTTACTTTTTAAAGATTTTTCAAGCAATAGATTATTTTGTACTTTAGTAAAAAAACAAAACTAAATGCACGAAACAATCCCTCGCGAGACCTTTTCTTTTTTAAATAAACTACACGAAAATAACAACAGAGAATGGTTTACGGAACATAAAAAAGAGTTCAAAGAAATTGAAAATGAAGTAAAACAATTTTACAATCAACTTTCCGAATTGTTAAATAAACATGATAAAATTGATAAAGTAAAGCTATTTCGTATTTACCGTGATGTGCGTTTTTCGAAAGATAAAACACCGTATAAAACACATTTCGGCGGAAGTTTCAACAGAGTAAAACCTGAGTTACGCGGCGGTTATTATCTACATATTGCGCCAAATAACGAATCGTTTATAGCTACAGGATTTTGGGAACCAAACAAAGATGATTTATTGAGAATTCGCAAAGAATTTGAAATGGATGCGACAGAAATTAGGAAAATTATCGCTAAAAAAGCTTTCAAAGATACTTGGGGCGGATTTGTTGGCGATGAAGTGAAATCAGCTCCCAAAGGATTTAGCAAAGAACATCCTGCGATTGATTTAATTAAAAAGAAGCAATATATTTTTACTAAAAAATTTACTGATAAAGAAGTCACGTCTCCTGATTTTATGAAAAAAGTAAATGATAGTTTTAAAGCGATTCGCCCATTTTTTGACTATATGAGTGAAGTGCTAACGACCGATTTGAATGGAGTTTCGTTGCTTGAATAGGTTTTATTATTAGTGTCCTATAAAATCTTTCACATTCTTTTGAAAACCTTGCTATGAAAGAGTTTTTAAAACATCTTTAATGAACCACTATGCTATTAGTTAATCTCCATTAGTAAGGAAATTATTTTGGCAAGAATAAAAATATATAATTATGAGTACTGTTTTTCAGTCAGTTGCTAATTTGTCTTTATTCTATAATCTAACAGCACTTGCGCTGAGCTTGTCGAAGCGTAGCGGTCTTTTATCTTTAGTCGGACAACAGTGGTTTTAACTAAACAACCGCACTCAACATCACATCTTTTTCAAAAAGAAGCACATGATCTTTTAAACGTTCGGTAACAATGTTCATCATGCGTTTGTTGAGCGAAGATGAATTTTCAATATATTGATGATATTCTTCCAGGGTAAATTGTCCCATAATCATCCCTTTGAGCGAATTGCGAAATTTCATATCTTTTTGAATCGCATTTTCAATATACAATAAGCGCTTTTCGGCTGATAATCCGTGAAATACGTTTTTGTGCTTGGCGATATAATTTCGAAAAGCTGCAATTAATAACGGACTTTGAAGCTTAATTACGGGACGCAAAGTAGCATTTTGGAAACGCTCGTCGTTTGACATATTTTCAGAAATTGACTTAGGGGAAATCTGCGGACGCGCTTTAATCAAATCGTTTTCTCGATCGTTCATGACAATAAGTTTTACTAAAATTAAAAATAATAACCTTGATAATGAACAGGTTATAAACAACTTGTTAACCGATTTATTAACAGTGATAAAATAGAGGAATAAAATATATTTTGGGTAAGAAATCCTTATTTTTATAGTTGAAAAAAAATTAGACCTATGCAATTTGGAAAAGTGACCAATCCTGAACAAATAGATTTTACCTTACCAGAAAATCATCCAGAAACAGAAGTGGTGTTACAAGCGTATAAAAATGATCAGAAACTGTCTATTTATGTGGGTTGTGCTAAATGGAATAAACAAGATTTAAAAGGATTTTATCCGCGTGGAACGAAAGATGAATTACACTACTATGCGTCACAATTCAACTCCATAGAACTCAACGCTACCTTTTACCGCATGTTTCCAGCGGAACAATTTGAAAAATGGCGTGATAAAACACCAGAAGGATTTAAGTTTTTTCCAAAAATCACACAAGAAATTAGTCATTGGAAACGCTTGCAATCTACGGAACCATTGGTAGATCAATATATATTCAATGCCACTCATTTACAAGAAAAGTTGGGAACTATTTTTTTACAAATGCACTCAAACTTTTCACCAAAAGATTTTGATCGGGTAGTTCAATTTGCTGAATTCTGGCCAAAAGAAGTCCCTTTAGCCATGGAGTTTAGACATACGGATTGGTACAACGATGAAAAATTTTCGAATGAATTATACCATCTATTACAAGAAAATAATATTGCCAATATTTTAGTCGATACCGCTGGCAGACGCGATATTATGCACATGCGCATGACAAATAACGAAGCGTTTATACGGTATGTTGGTGCCAATCATGAAAGTGATTATACGCGTTTAGACGACTGGGTGGATCGTTTGGAGCAATGGATTGACTTTGGTTTGCGAAACATTCACTTTTTCATTCATCAAAATTTAGAAGTCGCATCGCCATTACTATCTGCATACTTTATCAAAAAACTTAACGAACGTTTGGATGTAAATTTAACAGTTCCTAATACAAATGAGCCACCACAAAACCCCCAAACGTTGTTTTAAATACCCATAAGAAGAACTAAAACCTTTATCAATAAACTCTATTCAAAACCTTAAAATAGGAGCGAGGGAAACCGTATTTTTGTAAAAAATAAAGCATGAAATTTCACACTAGAAAATGGGTTAAGCCCGAAGACTTGAATCCTAATGGAACTTTATTTGGTGGACGATTGTTAGCTTGGATTGATGAAGAAGCTGCATTATACACCATTATTCAACTTGAAAACTCAAAGGTGGTTACTAAATATATGTCGGAAATTGACTTTCGCAGTTCTGCTAAAAAAGGTGATATTGTTGAAATTGGAATTGAAGTCACAAAATTTGGAAAATCTTCACTTTCATTGAAATGCGAAGTACGAAACAAAATGACACGTGAAACCATCATCACCGTGGATAATATTGTCATGGTAAATCTAGATCAAGACGGGAATGCGTTGCCACATGGAAAAGAACATGTAGAATTTGTAAAAGATCGATTAGATTCTGAATTTAACAAATAAAAATACTACTACATCTATTGAATATAAAGAGGGAAACGTAAAGTTTCTCTTTTTTAGTTTGCGAATATGATAAAACGAGCGCTTATATGATTCTATAAAAGTGAGAAATTTAGTTAAATTACTAAGAAAAATATATTTACGCAGAATATAATTTCTTACAAAAAATAAAATTTAGTACGTTTGTAGCTCAGCAATACTATAAAAAACTTTAACAAGTTTTTATGAGCTCAATTCTTTATTGGGCTCTTTTTTTTGTATCTTTAATAGGAAAAGCATTAACAATCAATTTGCTGTTTAGTTAATTTTTTTCATATACTGGTTGATTCGGCTTAAATATATTGACCAGATAACGTCCTTTAATGTAACCATTGAGGACGTTTTTTTTGGACACAATCGCTATCTATAAAGCTTTTTGACGGTATATATTTCCGCTTCATCGAACCTTCAAGTTTCTTGGACGTTTTTTTTCTTTTTAAAGTGAGAATAGTTGCACTTTTGAACTGTTATTATAAAATAGCAAAAAACCTATTCCCCCTAAAACCCGAAAGAGAGCCAAGCGCTCTCTTTCCTTTTTTGTTCCCTTTTTGAAGGATTGGAAAAAGAAATTAACAAATTTATTGTAAAAAAAATAGTTTCGAATCTGAATAAGAATACTTAAATATGCACTCCAAAAGTATTCCCCGATATGAAAGTTGTTCAAACAATTCCTGTATATAACAGAAAAAGTAAACGTGTAACGAGTCTTAAAGTTGATGATTTTCAGTCTATTAAAAATGAAGATGAAGAATTTTTTGATGTGCAAGGTGATTTTGTCATCATAAAGGATCGTTTTTTTAGAGCACCACATTTGGTAAAGCCTTGGACATTTTGGATAGAAAATGGCAAGCCTCAAACCATTCCCACAGAAAATATCAAGCATACTAGCGTCCTTTTTACCGTAGAAGCACCTGATAAAAACGAATTTGATTATAAAAATGAATTCAGAGCAACCAATCCATTATCAGGCTATTTTCAAAGTTTCAAAATAGGTTTTTTAGAGTTGATGGAACAAATCGCGTCTAGCGAAATCACAAATTTCGAAGTCACATTTTACACCTTAGTTCCGTATCAAACGTCATTACATTATTTGCTAGGTAAAAGAGGAAGCAACCAAACACGCTTGAATTTTTGGTTTTATGGTTGGATCAATCTCAAATATAGAAATGACTTCATGAATTACTTAAAACGACATACATTTGATTATTATATCAACGGAAGTACGCGTGCGTTTAAAGGAATTATTTCGCAAGAACTTTCGCGTGTGATTGATGTAGAATACCAAGTGCATCATCCGAATAGTGGTTTTTGGAAGCGAAAAGATATCAATTTGGGAATCAAAAAAATAATCCATTTAGAACTCACCGTAATTTCTTGGGCATAAGCAATTACAAGTTGGAATGATAATTGTGTGTTAACAACTGAATTTGTCATTAAAAATTGTGTAATATTGTAATTGATATTCCCAATTTGACTATAAAATATAGATGTTGTCTCTAAGATACATACAAACAAAATTTCGCATCGCTATGCTATTCATCCTTATCGGGATGTTTACAGTATATGGTCAAAAAGACACGACTAAGAATAAAACAACGGATGTCGATATTACCAAAGGTCGAGTAAAATTACCATTTCCAAAACTCAAAGAACCTTTGAAACCTCAAGAGAAAGCGCCGAATTTCATGGAATTCAAAACGCCAAGTTTATTGGTGAATAAACGTACGAGTTTAATCAAATTACCCGAATCGAACCACGCTTCCTTAAAAGAAGAAAAAGAAGTATATTTTACTGGGGAAGAACAATATGTGACACGAAATAAAGAATTTGAGCGCAAACTGAATAACAAAGACAAAGAAATTCGCCCTGAATATAAAGTAGTACAATATTTAGGTGATTTTAGAAGCAATGGAAAATTTGTAGAAATCGTATGTAGAGATCACGAATTTGTCGATGGAGATCGTGTTCGTGTCTATGTAAATGATGTGATTGTAGCCGATAACATTCGATTGGAAGCTGCATACAAAAAAATAAATGTAACCCTAGAAAAAGGATTTAACAAGATAGATTTTCAAGCCTTAAATCAAGGTTCTTCAGGACCAAATACTGCCGAATTCCGTGTATATAATGACAAAGGTGAACTCATTTCTGCAAACGAGTGGAACCTTACCACAGGCATTAAAGCTACCATGATTATTGTAAAGGAATAGACTTTATTAGATTATTAGATTGCTTAGACTTACGTATTTTATACAAAATTAAGTACACTGAGCATTATTGTAATCAAAATATATTTTGATTGAAAATACCTTGCGAAGCTATTGAAGTGTAATTCAACCAACAAACACTTTTATAAAATATCTTAAAAAACTTTGCGCTTTACAAAATGTAAAGTATATTTGTCATTATATAAAACAAACTTGTCAATTAAAAAGTATATTATGGCGAAAGAAACATTTTGTGAAGTAGAAGATCGAAGATTTGAAAAGTTTAAAAACTTCGGCTTGCCAAATCGATTTAAAAGAGTAGGAATAATATTGGTTGTTATTTCAATACTTTTTATGATTACACGTAAAGTATTTGATATTGAAATTGCCGTTAGTATAAAATTTATCTTGAAGCGTGTTGTATTAATAGGCTTGTTAATGATTGCCATTTCAAAAGAAAAAGTAGAAGATGAAATGATTCGTACCATTCGTGGGCAAGCATTTTCTATGTCTTTTGTGGCAGGTGTTGTATACACGTTAATTCAACCATTGATCAATTATGTCGTGGCATTATTTGTTGAAAAAGACAAAGAACCATTAACGGATGTCGGTGATTTTCAAGTGCTTTGGTTTTTACTCACCATGTATTTATTATTTTTCTACATGATTAAAAAAAGGCTATAATGAAGAATAGAATCAAGATAGAACGTGCTATTTTAGACATCACACAGGACGATTTAGCCAAAAAAATAGGCGTTTCAAGACAAACCGTTAACTCCATTGAAAAAGGGCGCTACGTGCCTTCAACTGTCTTAGCACTCAAGTTAAGTACCGTTTTTAATAAATCGATCAATGAATTTTTCTTCTTAGAAGAAACCGACTAAATTACCTTTGAAACATGATAAATATTGATGGTTTTTGCTTTTCCTTTAAGCAACAAATCATCAATTTTTTTTGTATCGAATGTTTCTGGAAGTTTCATGTCTTCCAATAAAGATTCAGAAATTAAAACATTGGCATTGTATGTATTGCATTCGGATTGAATTCTGGCAGTCGTATTAATCACATCCCCGTGATATGCCAACTCTTTCTTAATCGTTCCAACTTCAGTAACCATTAAGGTTCCACCGTGAATTCCGGCTTTAAACTCAGGGATTAAATTATATTTTTCTTGATAATAGTTGCTTCTAGAAACAATTCTTTCTTGAAAACCAAAATACAATTGCAATGCATTATTTCGTTTAATACCATGCTTATATTTCCAACTCAATACGGCTTCATCACCAACATATTGATAAATTTCTGCATCAAACTTTCGAATAATCATGTTCAAATCATAAAAACAATCCTGAATTAACTGGCTATACGCATAATGTCCCAATTGTTCGGCAATAGTAGTAGAAGCTTTCAAATCTAAAAACATAAAAATTCGTTTCTCTTCCTTTGGTTTTCTATACTTTCCTAATAACATTTTTATAAAAACACCACGACCAAACTTTTCGTTGGCTATCTTGATAAAAGAAAAGACCAAAGAAGCAATCACAAAAAAGACAACAATGGACCAAAATGTTTTATTCGTTCGCCACCATCCACGATCATCATTCAAAGAAACATCTAACATATACCCTGTATATTCTACGACAAAGCTGACTAATACAATAAGCGTAACTAAATAAATAAAGGTTTTAGTAAATACAATAACACCTAAAGCCAGACTTTTGGCTAAATACCGATCAAATAAAAATTCTACAGCTGCATAAAAAATCCCGAAAGGAATTGAAGATATGCTTACATAAGTTAACAACTCTAAAATTGGCAATTCGTATTTTGGTAATATATGCACGCCTTTCTCTTCAAAAACACCGAAATAACGTATAATGATAAAAAATCCAAAAGCAAAAACCCAAAAGGCAATAGATCGTAATGTGAATAATAAATACTGTTGTAATGTTCTTCTCATGAATGCAAAATACTAAAACTAAATTACAAATATTACGCTTGATTATGTATTTTAGTATAAACTATCAAAAAACAATCAAATGAAAACTTTAATCAAAATTATACTGCTTGTCAGTTTCTTTTATGCTTGTAAATCTGAAAAGAAAGACCTTAATAAAACATCAGAAAATGTAACTTCGGAAACCGTGTTTTCACCTAAACTAGTGCATGAAGTAAATGGTTTAACACACGCAGAATCTGTTGTATACGATAAAAAAAGAAATGTATTATATGTTTCATTAATCGGAAACGGAGAAAAAGGAGATGGAAGTATTGCCAAAATTGCGTTAGACGGAAAAGTTATCGATACCATGTTTATTTCAGGTTTAAATGATCCGAAAGGAATTGCCTTAAAAGGAGATAAACTGTATGTAAGTGATGTAACTTATTTAGTGGAAGCTGATCTAAACACCGGAAAAGTCATTCAAAACTATACTGCTGAAAGTGTAAAATTTTTAAACGATGTCGAAATTGGCAATGATGGAACGGTGTACGTTTCTGATACGGCAAAATCATTAATTTTCACCTTAACACCTGATGGAAACTTCTCAGAATGGCTCAATAACAGCGACTTAGAAGCTCCAAATGGTTTATTATTAGTAGATAATACCATGTATGTTGCCGCTTGGGGAAACATGGTTGGAGAAGGCGTGATGGCAAAGCAAAGTGGAAATTTCTTAAAATTTGACATCAATACGAAAGAAATCATAAAAGTCTCCAAAGATACACTTGGAAATTTGGATGGCGCACAAATCTATAACAAAGATAAGATGCTAATTTCTGCTTGGAATACAGGGAAAATTATGAAAATCAACACAAAAGGCGATGTGGAAACTATACTTACAGTTGGTAGAAGTGTTGGTGATATCTTATACATTCCTGAGAAAAAACTCTTGGCATTGCCGATGAATATTCAAAGTCAACTACTGATTTATGAGTTTCAAGAAGTGAAAAAGTAAGTAAAAAGTATTGAGAATACTAAATGTTAGTTTTTCAATCAAGTGAAACTTCAGTTCGAGTGATTTTTGAATGCAATCTTCACTAAAATACTTCTCGATACAAAGTTTCTGCGAAATTCTATTCGAAGTGACGTTTTGTAACATTTTCGCATTGAGTTTGTCTATTTCCTAGACGTCAGTTCGAGTGAATTTGTGAAACAAATTTGTATCGAGAACAGCTAGTACATTCAAAGTGTTCTCGATACATTTCATTCCAATATTTTTGTTAATCTATATGAAAAAAAGAAATTATTTTGATGGGAATAAAAAATATATAATCATAAGCTTTGTTTTTCAAATAGTTACGATAAAGTCTTTATTCTATGATCCAATAGCGCTGCGATCTTTTATCTTTTGTCGGACAAGAGTAATGGAAGATGATAAACAAATAAATTTCAATCATTTAATCTTTCAATTCACACAAATAACTGTACTTTTGCAGCATGTCAAAAATCATCAAAAATCAACGCGAAATCCTTGCAAAACTAGGCATTGAGAAACTCAATGAAATGCAAGAAGAAGCGAAACTAGCGATCAGTTCGCACCCAAATACCATTCTGTTATCACCAACAGGAACAGGAAAAACAGTGGCTTTCTTATTACCAATTATTGAAGAATTAGATCCAAAAATTGAAGAAGTTCAAGTCATTATCTTAGCGCCTTCGCGCGAATTGGCTATCCAAATTGCACAAGTAACACGCGACATGGGAACAGGTTTCAAAACCAATGAAGTCTATGGTGGACGTAACTTTTCAAAGGATAAAGTCGATCTAAAACATCGCCCTGCCATCTTAGTAGGAACGCCCGGAAGAGTTGCCGATCACTTGCGTAAAGAAACTTTTGGAACTCAAGAAATCAAAACCTTGGTGTTGGATGAATTTGACAAATCACTAGAAGTTGGTTTTGAAGAAGAAATGAAAGACATCATTTCGTTACTGCCAAACGTTGAAAAGCGCATCTTAACATCAGCAACAAAAGACATGGACATTCCACGATTTGTCGGAATGCGAAACCCATTGACCATCAATTATTTAGGTGAAAAAATAGCAAAACTAACCGTAAAACGAATTCTTTCGCCATCAAAAGATAAATTAGATACCTTGTTGAATACAATTTCGCTTGTCGCGAATCAACCCGGAATTATTTTCTGTAATTTCAAAAACACGATTCAATATGTAAGTGACTTTCTATCGTCAAAAGGCATTCCGCATGGTTGTTTTTATGGTGGAATGGAACAAAAAGACAGAGAACGCGCGTTGATAAAATTCAGAAACGGAACACATCAAATCATCATTGCAACGGATTTAGCTGCGAGAGGAATTGACGTGCCTGAAATCAAATACATTATTCACTATCAATTGCCAATGCGAAGCGAAGAATTTACGCATCGCAATGGACGTACGGCACGTATGCACGCAGAAGGAACAGCATTTGTATTGCAATGGGAAAACGAAACCGTTCCTGATTTTATATCGAATGTTGAAGTTGTTGAAGAATTATCTTCTGGCGCACGACCAAAAGCTTCTGGCTGGAAAACAGTATTCATTTCTGGCGGACGAAAAGACAAGATTTCCAAAGGAGATATTGCCGGATTATTCATGAAGCAAGGAAAATTGACTCAAGATGAAATCGGAATGATTGAACTCAAAAGTGATTGCGCATTTGTGGCGGTTGCCGCTTCCAAAGCGAAAAAAGTGATCAAACTTACTTCTGAAACACACTTGAAAAAGAAAAAAGTGAGAATAACATTGATATAGACTTCTTGGATTATTAGAAGGTCAGATTGTTGGAATATTGTAATTTCTTTACGTCATGTTGTGTATTTGCGACGTTTTTTTGAATCATTCAATTTTTTAATCACCTACCAACGTCAGATCGAGTGAATTTGTGAAACAAATTTGTATCGAGATCCACTAAAATAAATAATGGCAATTAAATTTTGATCCTCATGAAACATCCACTTCAATACTTACTTCTGATTATCATCAGTTCACTTTGTATCTCAGCTACAAAACCTGAATCACAAGATGACGACTGCGAATTCGAGGGAAAGAAATTATATGGGAAAATTCGTTTTGTAGAAAGAGCAAATGATGCTGACGTCAAAATCAAAATTGTCAATAGTTTTGCCGATTTAAAAGTAAAATTGGTAGAAAACTTTGCAGATGATTGCGGCGAATGGCAAGTGGTAGAACATGGAGAAGACTTAAAAGTGTATGTTGCCGAAAACTTTGCCGACATTAAAGTGAAATTTGTGACCAGTTTTCCTGGAATGGACTGATTGATGTGTGATTTACGATTGTTGATTTTAGATTGTTGAATCTCAAACGAGTTAAATAATAAAAAGTTCCATAAATTTTATCTTGCTAAAATCCTTTTCTCCTATATTTGTAATTCATGAAAAACATCAGTTTCATACTCGGATTTCTAATACTCGCGTTGGCGTTAAAACCCTGTTCTGACGGATTGAACACGGAACACGAAAACGACTCCGAAATTGCCATGGAACACAATCATCAAAACGATCATGACGATTCCTGTGCAATGTTGTGTGTATGCAATTGTTGTGGAATTTCGGTCATCTATCAAACGCCGCCAACATTCACATTGCAATCAAAAATACATATCTCTACCAAAGTAAACTCACACTACGAATCACACTACCGATTCGATATTCTGTGTTCTATATGGCAACCGCCGCAATTTTCAGTTTAAAAACAAACTAGTACAAATTTTTGGACACTGAGGTTCTCGAAGTGTCAATTTTCAAACCAAAATAAACACAATATTATGCAAACACGCTTATGGAGCGTTTTGTTCCTACTCATAGTATGCGGAGTTGTCAACGCACAAAACAATGACATCACTATCAAAGTATTTTCAGAACACGAAAAAGAACCGTTATTGGGCGCAACAGTTTTATTTGAAGACTTAGAAAAAGGCGCAATTACCAATACGGATGGAATTGCTACCTTCAATAGTATGCCCAACGGAACGCATCATGTAATGATTTCGTTTGTCGGATTCAAAACCATAGAAACGGAAGTCACCCTACCAAGTTCTAAAGAACTGATCTTTTATATGGAAGAAAGCAATGGCGAATTGGACGCAGTTCTGATCGAATCTACACGAAGTTCAAGAGACATTCGTAGAATTCCAACACGAATAGAAGTGATTGGTGGCGAAGAATTAGGAGAAAAAAACATGATGAATCCTACGAACATTTCCATGGTTTTACGCGAAAGTACCGGAATTCAAATGCAGCAAACATCGCTCAGTAGCGGAAATCAAAATATTCGAATTCAAGGTTTGGAC
>CAYGPQ010000026.1:31341-47653 GCA_964351775.1 uncultured Kordia sp.
CGTTACACGCAATTATTACGTGACGGTTTTCCGCTATACGGAGGATTTTCAAGCGGATTGAGCATCATGCAAATTCCACCATTAGACTTAAAACAATTTGAAATCATCAAAGGAAGTGCTTCTACTTTATATGGCGGCGGCGCTATTGCAGGTTTGGTCAATTTAGTTTCCAAAAGACCCGATTTTGAACCATCTCTGGACATTATGTTGACGCAAACACACGCGTTGGGAACAACGGCTAACGTTTTTTACAGCAAGCGAAATGAAAAATATGGAATCAGTGTATACGGTTCTGGAAACTATCAAAAAATATACGACCCGGAAGATGATGGATTTAGCAACTTGCCCGAAACTACTTCTTTTGCGATCAATCCAAAATTCTATTACTATCCATCGGAAAATACTACCTTTTGGATTGGTTTAAATGGTACGTATGACGACAGAATCGGTGGCGATGTAAACACGGTTGAAAATGGCGAAAACGGAACGCTTCAATATACAGAAGAAAATATTTCGAAACGTTTGAGCAGTCAAGCAGTATACACCACAAAACTAGATTCATTGCGAAACTTTACCATCAAAAACAGCCTTTCGTATTTTGATCGTACATTGAATGTGCCCAATATGCAATTCAAAGGGAAACAGTTCAATTCCTTTACAGAAGTGAGCTTACAGCACAATTATGAAAAAAATGATTGGACGCTTGGTGCGAATTTATACACGACAAATTTTGACGAAGACGACAATTCGCCCATCCAACGCGATCAGAATGATGTGACGTTTGGCGCATTTGTAAATTCTACGTTTGACTTATCTGAAAAATGGATTTTAGAAACAGGTTTACGAACCGATGTTGCTTCTGGTTGGGGAATATTTATACTGCCAAGAGTTTCTTTGCTCTACAAAAACGATTCAGGATTTTCGAGTAGATTTGGTGGTGGATTAGGGTATAAAACGCCCGATATCTTTACGGAAGAAGCGGAAATTGTCAACTTTCAAAATGTCTTAGGAATTGATCAAAATTCACTCGATGCCGAACGTTCGTATGGTTTAAATCTAGATTTCAACTACAAAACCAAATTATTCAATGAAACGGTCGGATTCTCTATCAATCAATTATTCTATGTGACTTCTATTGACGATGGTTTACTGTTAAATACCAACGCAGCGGGTTTATTTCAGTTTGAAAATGCGCCGGGAGAAATTTTAAGTAAAGGTGCAGAAACGAATGTGAAATTCTCATATAATGATTTCAAATGGTTCTTTAACTATGCGTTGATTGATGCAAAACTTCGCTATTTACCTGGGAATCCACAAAAACCATTAACCGCCAAACACAATGCAGGAAGTGTGATTATGTACGAAACGAGCACATGGCGTTTGGGATACGAAACCTATTATACAGGAACGCAATTTTTATCCAACGGAACAGAAACGAAAGATTTCGTTACCATGGGATTCTTAGCCATGCGTAACTTTGATTGGGGCGGAATATACGCCAACTTTGAAAACTTCACCGATCGAAGACAAAGTCGTCTTTCACCATTGGTAATACCGACCGTTAATAATCCAGTATCTTCAGAAATTTATGCACCAAATGATGGGTTTATTTTCAGTGTAGGAATCATTATCAAACCTTTTGGAAATCATAGTGAGCATCATGATGATTAGGTTTTAGTAGTGAGATATTAGTATTTAGATTAAATACTTCGCAAGTTCAGTTTACAAAATTATATAGTTAGAGCCGTTATTCTTCATGGATAGCGGCTTTTTTCATATCATAGCGAGTTCATCTTGACGCTATTTTTTACTTCACTATGATTCGTAATAGTATGAAAAATGAAAAGAGAAAAATCAAAAAATAGGAGCGAAACATGTCTAAGAGCGTCAGCAATTCTAAAAGCGAAGCGATTCCAAAAGCGCAGCGCGTCTAGCTAATATAATTCCAAATATTTTGATGCTTTACCAATTGCGCATACGTATACCGAATGGCTTTGTGTTCGGGAAATGTCAAACTTGGATCCGCTTTTAAAATTAGCATTGCGTAATACCGAGCTGTTTTTAGAATGTCATTATCCTTCACGATATCTGCAATTTTAAGGTTCAATACACCGCTTTGTTGTGTTCCCATGAGATTTCCAGGACCACGTAATTTTAAATCGACTTCGGCAATTTCAAAACCATCACTGGTGCGAACCATCGTTTCCAAACGTGTTTTTCCGTCGGCGCTTAACTTGTGACTCGTCATGAGAATACAAAAACTCTGTTCTGCGCCACGACCCACACGACCGCGTAATTGATGCAATTGTGACAAACCGAAACGTTCGGCACTTTCCACAATCATCACGGAAGCATTCGGAACATTCACACCAACTTCAATCACAGTGGTTGCCACCATAATGTGGGTTTCTCCTTTGATAAAACGATTCATTTCAAAATCTTTATCCGCGGGTTTCATCTTTCCGTGTACAATCGAAATTTGATAGTCTGGCATTGGAAATTCTCTGGAAATACTTTCGTAACCGTCCATTAAATCTTTATAATCCAACTGTTCCGATTCTTGAATTAACGGATATACAATATAAATTTGTCTGCCTTTTTTGATTTCATCTCGAATAAATCTGAACACTTTCAACCGATTGCTATCATAACGATGCACGGTTTTAATTGCTTTTCTGCCCGGCGGCAATTCATCAATCACAGAAATGTCTAAATCACCGTATAAACTCATGGCAAGCGTTCGCGGAATTGGCGTAGCTGTCATGACTAAAATATGTGGCGGATAGGTGTTTTTATGCCACAACTTCGCACGTTGCGCGACACCAAAACGATGTTGCTCATCTATAATTGCCAATCCTAAATTTTTGAATTGTACTTTATCTTCTAAAATGGCGTGTGTTCCAATGAGAATGTGTAACGAACCATCTTCCAACATTTCATGAATCACGCGGCGATCTTTGGTTTTTACCGAACCTGTTAAGAGTTTTACATTCAGTCCTAACGGTGCTACCAATTCCATGATGCCATTGTAATGTTGAATGGCT
The DNA here is from genome assembly GCA_964351775.1 of uncultured Kordia sp. Lineage (GTDB taxonomy): Bacteria > Bacteroidota > Bacteroidia > Flavobacteriales > Flavobacteriaceae > Kordia. The sequence goes on from CAYGPQ010000026.1 coordinate 34,386, forward strand.
AAGATTTCTGTTGGCGCCATAATACACGCTTGAAAATCATTGTCGATCGCTAATAACATTGCCATCAACGCGACAATTGTTTTTCCAGAACCCACATCACCTTGCAACAATCGATTCATTTGTGCATTGCTGCCTAAATCGTTTCTGATTTCCTTAATCACACGTTTTTGTGCGTTTGTTAAGTCGAACGGCAAATGATTCGCATAAAAATCGTTGAAATGTTCGCCCACTTGATCAAACGGAAATCCTTTGATTTTACTTTTATGGATGAGATTTTTGGTGATGAGTTGTATTTGAATGTAAAAGAGTTCTTCAAATTTTAAGCGAAATTGCGCTTTTGCGAGCAATTCTTGACTTTTTGGGAAGTGAATGTTGAATAAGGCTTCACTTTTAGAAATTAGTTTGAGTTCGTCCAAGATGGTAGGCGGCAAGGTTTCATAAAATTGCGTGCGCGATTCGATGAATAGTTGCTGCATCAATTTGTTGATGACTCTGTTGGTAATGCCTTTGTTGCTGAGTTTTTCCGTCGATGGATATACAGGCTGCATGGCAGTTCGCAGGCTTTGCTCGTGTTCTGCGAGCAATTCCATTTCGGGATGTGGTAAGGAAAATGTACCATTGAACCAATTCGTTTTGCCAAAAATCACGTAGGGTGTATTCAGTTTAATGCTGTCTTTTATCCATTTGTGACCGCGAAACCATATCAATTCCATTTCGCCTGTATCGTCTACAAAAGTGGCAACTAAACGTTTTCCGCGTTGCTGTTGCACCATTTTGATATGCGTAATTTTCCCCACGACTTGTATTTCGGACGAATTGCGTTGTAATTCATTAATTTTGAAATACCGTGTTTTGTCAATATATCGATTGGGAAATAGGTTGATGAAATCCTGGTACGTATGTATGCCAAGCTCTTTACGAAGCAAATCGGCACGGTTTGGGCCAACGCCTTTGAGGTAATCTATAGGAGTTTGTAATACATTCTGATTCATCAATTCAAAAGTAAGTTATTGTGAATTGCGAAGCAAACTAGATTTGTCATTCCTGCGAAGGCAGGATTTTTTTTGATTGAAAAATTAAATAATTGAAAGATTGAAAAATGAAGAATTGAATCATTCGTGCATCTGAAAACAAAAATCGCCCTTCATTTTGCCATGTATATACGAACACGTACTAACACGTATATCACTGTAAATTCTTGCTATTTTACAAAAGCAAGTAATTTCTACCTTACATATGTTTGTGAATCACACGACATTTGTAATGTAATCAAAAATAAATATTTCGATTGAGTAGCTACTATCATTTTGATTTTACAGGCGTAATCCGAAAAGCCATTTTTAAATAGAGTAGGAACTTTAAATTCAAATATTATGTCATTTAAACGAATCACAGGAACTATAGGATTTGCACCAGATCTTAACGCATCAATAGTTAATTTCTCTTTACTGGTTAACGAAGATAGTCATACAGTTAGCGGAAGTGTAGAAATTCAAGTAAATCCGCCAGAAGAAAAACCATATTCAGGAACTGTAACAGGAACAGCGTACGCTACAGGTTATGGAGATTTTGTTGAAGTTATTGCAATACAAGGAACAATTCCTTCAAATAATAAACTTACGCCAATTAATTTTCCTTTTAATGCACACATGTCTTTAAAAGCAGATGGTAGTGGTGTTGGAGGTTTTAATTTTAGAACAACACATTTAGAAGATCAACCAGTTAGTACAAAATCGTAAACAATGCGATGTAACTTAGAAAACCAATATCATTACTTACCAATTAAGTTATGATATTGGTTTTAATTGAAAAATTGAATGATTATGTCATACTTAAATCAAAAATTATTTCTTGCGTATTTACAACCTACATACGGAAGCATAAGCGTATTTCTGATATATTTTAGCACTTGTAGTTGTAAAATTAGTGCGTACTACGCTTATGTTTCTTTAAAATACACAACAAACACGTGATGATGTACCTATCTTGATCAAATAATAAACTAATCTAAAAATAAATATGAGTACATCAGCTATTGTCGTATTGCGACACGCCTGTGATGGCGGAGCTACACCAGTAGTACATCTTATTGTGAAAAATCAATTTTAGGGTTATTAGGCAATTGTGGACCTAATGGTGAAACAGTTAATGATTATAATATAATTTCTAATGATGATCATAGCCCATATAAAGGTCAAATTATTTGCATTTTTGAATGTGATAATACAGATCATTCACTAACGTTAAAAATGTATAATTATGATGTTAAAAAACCAGTGGGAAGTGACCTTACAATAATTAATAGTGCATCTGGATGGCCATATAAATTATGTCAAGATTGTGAACAACACGATGTTTCTCAATGTAAATAAAAAATTAACAGGCTCACTTTTGTAATTTTAGAAGGTGCATCTGTTTGTTTTAATTAGAAGGTTTCAGTATTATTTCAGAAAGAATTAAGTTTGCTTTTTGCGCAATTTCTGAAGAACTTTCAATAGTATGATCGCCGAGTAAATCTAAAAATTCTTCGGGCATTGCATCTTTAGAATATGCCAAACTTCCAAAAATGTTACGCTCCTCCAGATAACCATCTTTCCAATCAATTGCGCCTGAATAATCCCATTCCAATCCAAAAAAAGCAAAGGGTTGCTTGTTGTAAACTTCCAAATCTTTCATTTGGGTACCAATGGTGATGCCTTCTTTCGTTTTCCAATCCGTGTTTCTGCCAGATAATCTTATGTATTGAAGTTTGTTGTAGTGCAGCGAATCATCTTCCCACACAAATTCAACTTGATTTTTAGAATCAGGAAATAATAAGGTATTTGCATATTCGCCCATTCCTTCCGGATAATACCCTACGGATCTTTTTACATGTTCTCCAAAAACTTTTTTGAGTGCAGCTTCTGAATCAAATAATAACAAACTATCTAGTGGATAATCTATTTTAGAAATATCTTTTGTAACAGATTTTATTTCTTTTGAAGCATCTTTTTTTGTTCCATTTGAACAACTATTCAATAGAAATAAGAGGAGTAAAATCTGGATTGTTTTCTTCATGTCTATTTAATTACCTGATAGGAATTATCGCAAAGATACCATAATAACACCGTTTTCCATGATGTATTTAAAATCTAAGTAAGTCCAACAATCTAACAATTCAAGAAGTCTAACATCAATTAAACCAAACGGCATAGCGTTTTCGGCGCAATTCTAAGGCTAGAATTTTTTCCATTTGTAAGGCTTGCAATCGGGTAGGGAAAGGGTCAATATGATTGTATAAACTTGGACGTAAGTACAAACCATATTTTTGTACAATATTCGATGATATTTTGTGTCCTTTTTGGTTTACGTAACCTGTTTTATGTTGCAAGAAACGTTCTTTGGGCGTTTTACTTGTCATGCCCACATACAAACATTCCAATACGCCATTAAATTGCGGATTCGCCAAACGGAACTTTGTATTTTCTGTAAATACACGTTTGGAGAGTTCTATGACATATATGCGGTATTCCGTTCTTGGCATTTTTTTATTAGTATTGAGGTTTTAGCAGTAAGTATTGAGCTTTTAGTATTTAATAGCAAACATCTAAAATGCCAAGAGCGAAGCGAATTTTACAACTTCATCGACAAAATCGCAATACACATTTTTATCCCTTGCGAAATGTTCCCAATGCGAATATTTTCGTTTGGATTGTGCTGATTGTTGTCCATATTCACCATCGGAACAATGATTGCTGGAATATCTAATACTTGAATCGCAGGCGTAATCGGAACGGTTCCGCCCATCGTGCGAATTAAGATTGGTTTTTCATGAAATTCAGTGGTTAAAGTTTCTCGCAGTTTTTTTCCAATGAATGAATTGATATCTGTCCGAAACGCGTTTACGCCCGGATTCATCGTCAATTTTACAATTTTAGGAAACTGTAAGCGTTCTTCGTCGGTCGGATCGCGATCTAAGACCAAATATCCTTGTGTTTCTATGTGTTTTTTAATCTTTTCTAATTGCGTTGCGCCATCGGTTTCTTTTACCAGACGAACATCTAAATAGGCAGTTGCAATTTCTGGAATGATGGTTTTTAATCCTGGACCTTTCCAAGAAGTTTCTATATGACGCACATTTAACGAAGGATATTGCAGCGATTCTTGATAGTTACGACCCACATTATCTGCTTGCGCAATTCCTAAGCCCGTTTTAATTTCTTCATTATCATCGGGCACTTGCGCGAGTAATTGTTGCGTTTTTTCGGCTAACTCAATTCCATCATAAAAATTGGCAATGACAACTTTTCCCGAATCATCTTTCATACTAGCCAACAAATGTGACATACGAAATACAGGATTTGGCGCGTAGTTTCCGTAATGCCCGCTGTGTTGTGGCAATTTGGCTCCGTAAATGCTAATATTGCACGTGGCAATTCCTCTGCAACCAAACGTCAACGTTGGTTTGTTGGTTGGATGTGCTGGCCCGTCCATAATAATCATATAATCGGCGGCGTATCTATTTTTGTAGGTTGTAAGTGTGCTTAAAAAACCTTCCGATCGGGTTTCTTCTTGTAAATCGAGAATGATTTTTACGTTGTACGATAATTTTTGTCCTTGCTGCTGTAATAATTCCAACGCGGAAAGCATCATCATAATTGGCGCTTTATCATCTGCAGCAGCGCGACCAAATACACGCCATTCTGGATCGATATGTGTTTTAATCCGTGACCAGTTGATAATTTCCCAATTGCCATCTGCATCTTGTGCTTTCAACACTGGACGAAACGGATCTTTTTGATACCACTTGGCAGGATTTACGGCTTGTCCATCTAAATGCAAGTAAAATAAAATTGTTTTCGCTTTCGGATCAACTTCTTTTTCTGCTAGAAACACAGGCAAGGTTGAAGTCTCAAGAATCGAAACTGTAAAATTTAGTTTTTCAAATTCTGTGGTTACCCAGGCTACATTTTTCATCATGTTTACAGTATCCGAAGCTACATTTGGAATACTGACTAATTCGCGATGTTTTTTAAGCACTTCGGGAAGTTGTTGCTTGATTTTTTCTTCCCAATTTGTTTGCGCATGAACGACATTACATACTATGAAAAATAACAGAATGATGGTGAAAAGCGGATGTTTTTTCATGATTTGGTGATCGATTATAGATTGTAATATTTCACAATTTCCCATTCATACATGGCTTTGAATTCGGAAAGTGGTTTGGCTTTTTTATCAAATTTAATGACAGTAACTTTTTCGTTTTTTAAAGCTTCTTCTTCATTAGAAATATTTCCTTCTGTAATTGTAATTTCGTTTTTGCTAAAGTCAAACAGACAATGTTGAGTATCACCAGAAGCTGCATGAACATTACTACTTTCAGCGCTTACGATAGTAAGTATATCTTCTTGAAATTCAAACATGTAAGCTGAGTGAGAGCGTGTATATTCTTGATAAATAGTAAGTTGATTATTTTCAACAGTGATGTCAGGTTCAATTTCAGCAGACATGCCACCTTCGTCCGATCGTGGAATGAATTCATTGTTTTGAATGTGTACTGTATATACATCGTTTTTACATAGTAAGACTAAAATAATTCGCGCTTTACTTAATGATGTTGGACAATCGCCACAACGGATTTCTGCAAAATCTTCTTTGGATTCTATCACAATAACTACATCATCTTTGGCGTCATTAGTAAGATCGCCCGCAGCTTTGGTCAGAAGTTTCCAATTTGGGTTACTTTCAATAGCATCTAATTGTTGTCCCACAAAATCTGGATAAGGTGTAGGTTTGTCTTGCGCGAACACAACAACTGTACTCAATACAAAGGTGAATAGGAGAAGGTATTTTTTCATAATTTACTTTTAATAGGATAATTATTTTTTTTGCTAAATGCTAAATGCTAAATTAAAAAGTTGTAAGTCCCTGATACAATTTTTATTCATTTAACTCCAAAAAATCACTCAAATTGACGTATTTTTTCTGACAACTGAAAACTGACAACTGAAAACTGACAACAACCCTGCTACAAAACATACTTCTGAAAAATATCTTCCAGCTCTGTTGCAGGATCATGACACAAACCTGAATGCGTAGGCGAACATAAAATCATGGTGCTTTTGGAAGCTGCCAACCAACGGAAACGATCCGAAACTTCGAATGCTCCAATGACTCCACCATGCGGAGTGCCTTTACAAATCAATTCCCAGGCGTTTAAATATTCTGTTAATTCATCAAGTGTAATTTCGCATGAAAATGCAGCTAATTTTTTTGGATCAATATGATATTTTATGCCTAAAAAATTTTTACGTTTCGAGAATAGGAGCACACCAATATTGAAGAACTCTTCCCGTTCTACCTTTGGCATCAATCGAATGATGGCATATTCAAATGTAACTTTATCTTGCATCTTCCGCTTCTTTTACGAGTGAATCAATCATTCCTAATTTTGCTAGCAAATATTCAATGTATGCAGCTCTCATTTCATTTGGAGAAAACGCATCAGATTCATGTTGCAACCAATCTTCAGGAATGGTGTTGACAATTTCTTCAATTTTCTCTTTTGTGAGTATCGACAGAAATTCTTTCGCAACGTTTGCTAACTTTGTAGCTTGTGCTAACAATACATGATTTTTGACAAGCGGAAACGTTTTTGTCAAATGGTTCTCCCAAGTTGTCCAATTGTGATGAAAGTAAAAACTTGCGCCGTTATCAATCACCCACAATTCAGTATTCCAGTGTAATAAGTTGGTGTTTTTTACCGTACGATCGATGTTGCTGATGATACTGTCTAACAACACAACTTTAGAAGCTGTGATCGCATCTACGGAAGTGACCAATGGATCAAACGTAATGGCACTTGATAAGAAGTGCAATCCCAGATTTAAACCCACACTAAACTTCAATAAATCTTGAATTTCTTCGTCGGGTTCGGTTTTACTGAAGGAATCATCGAGATTCATAAAAACCAATTCAGGAATTTTTAGTCCGACAGCGCGTGCCAATTCGCCACCAATCAATTCGGCAATTAGCGCTTTCTTTCCTTGTCCTGCACCTCTAAATTTTAATACATAGAGAAAGTCATCGTCTGCTTTTACAATGGCAGGAAGTGAGCCGCCTTCGCGTAACGGCTTTATGTATTGAACCACATTTACGGTTCGGATATCAATGGTTTTCATTCCTGCTAAGATAGAAAAAGAAACCTATTCTTAATACAGTGAAATCATATTCATTTCCGCTAAAAATAGATAGTTGTCATTCTGTTAATAATTTTCATTAAATATTTTTTTATATTTGAAACCTTATGAAAAAAATCTTTGGATTTATATTTTTAGTAATTGGTGCTTTTTTGAGTTTAGGATTGGTGGGGAACTTACCAAAAGCACTCAAAGACATTTTGAGCAAGTCAAAAACCGGCACGCCTTATGATACTGCCTATATTGCAGGTGTTATTTTTGGAATGCTTCTCATGGCAGGAACCGCTTTTCTTTTCATCAGATTTGGATTGAAATGGATTTCAAGAAAGTCAGTGATACGCGAAGTAGATGATATTGGTCGTACATAATATTTGAACTATTCTTTCACCTCCGAAAGTCGTACAATTTCTTTCATATAGCGTTCGATACTATCTTCACCTTCAATAACACTAATAATATTTTTGTTGAAATGTTGTTTTCGAACTAACATATTTATAAAGACTTGATCTTGAATTAATTGTAAATTTTCTTCGCTATTGATTTTATAAAAATTTCCATGACTAATCACATACGGTTCTATCATATTTGACCATAAATTGATGTCAATATTCACGTGCTCGGTATAATTTTTCAATACATCTTTCCACGAAACTAAATATCTTCGCAGAGTATCATTCTGAATCAAATTAAAATCTCCAGAACTTATCAATGATTCTGTGACACCATTGGATGGATGATACGAATAACCGCCAAACATGCCTTGTACATATTTGTAGACAGAATCTCTCGATTGTGGAATGTGCATTTTGGGAAGATTTCGAAACACTATTTTTCCACTATTAAACTGATTAAATTGATCTTGTTTAACAGTATAAAACTCGATTAAATTCTCTGAAAACTCTCTGTGGAGTTCACTTAGGATGGCTTTCTCTTTCGTACGATCTTTTCGTCCTTCATTCCATGTATTCACTTGTAAGGCTAACAAAATTCCGATCATGACTAAAAAAATTTCGCCAAGCGCATACTATATATACTTTCGAATATTATTTTCTTTCAAACTTTTATCACGTTTTTTTCTGAAAAAATTAATCATACACAAGTTGTTTTTATAAACACTACTAATATATAAAATTTAAAGAAGAGTATTTTAAAATCTGCTTATACTACAAGCATGTTTTGTAAATAGTGAAGTAATCTACTTTCGGGCAATTAAAATGGTATGTATTTCTAGTGTACCATCAGATTTTTTATATTCCTTTTCCACACTAGAAATGAGTGTAAAACCCTGTGTTTTCAATTCATGCTGAATAGTTGCTAATTCATGATAATAAAAATACATGCTGTCGCCAGTACTTCCTGAAATATATTTTGAATCTTCATAATTTCCAGCTACAAAACTCATGTATAAAACGCCCTTTTTTTTCAATAAATTAGAGCAACTCGCAAACAATGTTGCGCAATCCGTTTTGGAGATGTATGGAATGGTAAATCCGCACATAATAGCATCAAACTTTGTATGGAGGATTCCTATATTTCGACAATCCATCACCATAAAATCAACAGTTGGAAAGTTCTTTTTTGCCAATGCAATCATATTTTCAGAAACATCTGTGGCAAGTATCTGACTGTTTGGTAATAATTCCAAAAGATGTTTGGTAATATTTCCTGGACCACAACCAACTTCTAAAATTGAAGCGTCCTTATTATTGATGGCTTCACAAAAAATAGCATAGGTATCATTGTAGAGTTCCAAATCCATGAAGGCATCTTCGTACAATTGCGCAATCTTATTCCAAGTGGTATAGGTTTTTTGATATTTGTCGTCCATTGTTTTATAAATACAATTGTCTTGTAAAGCTATAATAAACATTGTTAAAACACAACACGCTATCGGAAAATTATGAAACCTTCTCGCTGCATAGTTTCATCCATCTAATAATCTAACAAGTCCAACAAAGTCTAACAATCAACGCAAGAAGTGTTAACTTTCTAAAAATAATGTATGAAATAATTAGAATCTGCGTAATTTCACCACTTAAAACCAAATTCGTGCCAAGACTATTTAAACAAACCATTTCCTGTATGCTACTTTTTTTAGGGTTTTCTACAACTCTTTTAGCGCAATTTACTGTTACCGGAATTGTCATAGATCAGTCGAATACAATTGGTTTATCGAATGTGATAATTAAAGATGTTATAACGAATGTCGAAGTACGTTCTGATGCAAATGGAAAATTTACAATCGTAACTGATGGCACTTTTGTTGTTTCTCGCAAAGGATATCAAACACAAACAATTCAAGTTAAAGAAGGAATACAATTGATCGTATCGTTGGTGTCAACGTCAAACGCATTAGATGAAGTTATCATCAACGGCATCACGATCCATCAAAAATTAAAACAAGCCACAGCAGCTGTCAACATTGTCACTGAAAGTGAAATTAACAGTGAAAACACCGTTGCTTTAGCACCCGTATTAAACAGAGTTCCAGGCGTTTTTATGCAAAGCGGAACACTAAGCACAAACCGAATTACCATTAGAGGAATCGGCGCACGAAGTCCGTTTGGAACGGCAAACATTCGTGCGTATTATGCAGACATTCCGCTAACGGACGGAAATGGCGAATCAGCGATTGAAGATTTAGAGCTTTCATCCATTTCACGTATGGAAATTCATAAAGGACCATCATCGAGCAGTTACGGTGTTGGTTTGGGCGGAACCATTTTACTCTATCCTGAATATGCTTCTTTCAATGCGTCAAGCGCGAATGTATACAGTACGGTGGGAAGTTTTGGGCTGTTCAGAACTGTTGCGAAAGTCGCGCATGGTGGCGAAAAAGCAAATGTGAATCTAATTTATAGTAACACACATTCGGATGGTTATCGTGATAACAATTCCTTAGACAAAGCAACGGCAACGATGACGTCGAATTGGTTTGTAAATGATACGAATGAGTTTACGTTTATCGGAAACTACACAAGTCTCAAAGCATTCATTCCAAGTTCATTAAATCGTGAAGATTACGAGAATTCGCCACAAAATGCTGCAACAATCTGGAAAAATGCACGTGGTTTTGAAGATTTCAAAAAAACATTGTTTGGTGTCAATTGGAAGCATGATTACAACGAAAAATACACACAAAAAACGAGCATATTTACGAGCTTTAATAACAACTTTGAACCGCGACCGTTTAATATTCTCGAAGAAAAAGCGACAACTTTTGGAATTCGAACACGTTTGTTAGCAACTAAAAACTACGAAAAGAGTTCATTAAAATGGTCAGTTGGTGGTGAATTGTTCATTGATACCTACAATGGAAAACAGTTTGACAATCTCTACCAAAATTTCCCTGATGGAACTGGAAGTGTAGCAGGCGATATGCTTTCAAACATTGATGAAAACAGAAACTATTTCAATCTGTTCGCAGAAGCAATTTACACTAGAAAAAAACTATCCATCAGTCTCGGATTGCATTTGAATCAAACACAATATACCGTTAACGATCAAATCAATACTTCGGAAGGCGAACAAGCGTATACGTTTGACGCGATTGTTTCACCGAAATTTGGAATCAATTATGAAGTTTCAAACAATATCAATCTCTTTGGAAGCATTGCGCACGGTTTTTCTACACCAACTACGGAAGAAACCTTATTGCCTGACGGCATTTTCAATCCAAACATCAAAGCAGAAAGCGGCTGGAATTTCGAGATTGGTTCGCGATTCAACAGCACCAACAGGAAATTATCAGGTTCAGTTTCTGTCTACTCAATGGCAGTCAGTGATTTATTAGTCAACAGAAGAACTGCAACCGATCAAAATATTACTTTAAATGCTGGAAAAACAGCGCATAATGGAGTAGAAGCTGCCATTCGGTATGAAGTCTTTAAAAACAAGCATTTCACGCTCTATTCGCATGCAAATGCAAGCATAAACGATTTTACTTTTAAAGAATTTACGGAAACCAATGCAAACTTTTCTGGTAATGACCTAACGGGAGTTCCAAAATCTGTTGTAAATTTAGGAATTAAAATGACCAATGAGGCAGGTTTTTATGGACGACTCGATTTTCAAGCGGTTGGAAAAATGCCCGCGAATGATGAAAATACTGTGTATAGTGATGCTTTTGAGTTACTAAATGGTAAAATAGGCTATCAAAATAGCATTGGGAAACAATTTAGCTATGACGTATCAATGGGCGCAAACAATATATTTGATACAGCGTACGCATCGCAATTACAAGTAAATGCTTTTGGAAATGATACCAACGCACGTTATTTTTATCCTGGACTTTCGTTCAATATGTATGGCGGAATTCAATTGAATTATAGATTTTAAAATTTTAATATACAAACCATGAAACTAACCATTCGTTTACTAAGCTTCGCACTATTGCTCTTTATTTCTTGTGGAAAAAAACAAAAAGAAATTGCCAAAGCAGAAATAAAAATAGAAACACCTTTAGTAGCCATAAATACGACGGAAGAAATTGTGGCAGATCAGCAAACATATACTTCCGAATTGGTCATAGACGGCATTGACGTTCCGTGGGGAATGACGTGGTTTCCTGACGGAAGTATGTTGGTTACGGAACGCTCAGGAACTTTATATCATGTAAAAGATGGCACTAAAACTGCAATTCAGAATGTACCAGAAGTTTTTGCGAAAAATCAAGGCGGATTGTTAGATGTAACTTTGCATCCAAAGTATAACGACAATGGTTGGGTGTACATTACGTATTCTATTGTAGACAAAAAAGAAAGAGGAAGTCATACGGCGTTGATCAGAGGAAAAATTGTAGACAATGCTTTAGTATCTATTGAAAAATTATATCAGGGAAGTCCAAACGTAAAAACGGCACATCATTTTGGTTCACGAATTGTATTTGACAAAGAAGGCTATGTATATTTTACCATTGGAGATAGAGGACGCCGCGATGAAAATCCGCAAGATATCACAAAAGATGGTGGAAAAGTATATCGTTTGCACGATGATGGCCGCATTCCAGAAGACAATCCGTTTGTGGGACAGAAAGATGCGAAAACAGCCATTTACTCGTACGGACACAGAAATCCACAAGGAATGGCAGTAAATCCGCGTACAGGACAAATTTGGGTGCATGAACACGGTCCACGTGGTGGCGACGAAATCAATCCTGTAACCAAAGCATTAAACTATGGTTGGCCAGTCATTACGTATGGAATTAATTATAGCGGAACAACCATTACAGAAGAAACTGCTCGTGAAGGTATGGAACAACCATTATATTATTGGGTTCCATCCATTGCGCCAAGCGGAATGGCATTTGTAACCAGTGATCGCTATCCGGAATTAAACGGACACTTAGTCGTTGGTTCATTAAAGTTTCAATACTTAGAACTTTTAATATTAACGGATGATGAAAAAGTAGCAAAGCGTGAAAAATTACTAGAAGGAATTGGTCGTGTACGTTCGGTACGTCAAGGTCCAGATGGTTTTATCTATGTTGGAATTGATGGAAAAGGAATCTATAAAATGGTGTTGAATTCTAATCAAAAAGAAACATCAAAAACGACTCCGAAAACTGCTGAATCTACAGAAAGAACTGAAAAAATTACAGAAGAAGTTAAAGTTGAAAAGTCAGATGTAGCTCAAAAATTTGACCCGAAAGTAATGGCAGCAAGTCAACAACGTGGAAAAGCAATTTATAACAACGTTTGTGTACAATGTCATTTAGCCAATGGAGAAGGCGTTGCAAATGCATTTCCACCTTTGGCAAAATCAGATTGGTTAAAAAATAAAGTTACTGAAAGTATCCGATCGATTAAATACGGATTGAGTGGCGAAATTACCGTGAATGGTAAAAAATACAACAATGTCATGACACCACTAGGACTCAGCAATCAAGAAATTGCAGACGTTATGAATTATACTTCGAATACGTGGGGAAATACCAGCGATCAACTATTTACTGAGGAGCAAGTGAGTGAAGTGCAAAAGGAGTAGTTTCTACTTCGCTCAGCTACCTTTTCCGATTCTGCTCAGTTAGCTTTTTCGGCGCATTCAGAAAATAGGTAAAGCCTTGTAAATACTGATATTTTTTTGTAAATT
>CAYGPQ010000027.1:0-46819 GCA_964351775.1 uncultured Kordia sp.
CATTTTTGGAGCATGTGCTTTTACGTCAGCGTTTGGCGTAGCAATCGTATCTGTCAATTTCTCTAAAATATGTAAACGTCCTTCACGTGCTTGCTTCAATGCATTTACTAGAATCTCATAAGACAATCCTTTTACTTTAATGTCCATTTGACATGCGGTAATTCCGTCTGCCGTTCCCGTTACTTTAAAGTCCATATCTCCTAAGTGATCTTCATCACCTAAAATATCACTTAATACAGCATACTTTCCAGATTCAGCATCAGAAATTAATCCCATTGCGATTCCAGAAACTGGTCGGATCATTTGTACACCAGCATCCATTAATGCCATTGTTCCAGAACAAACCGTTGCCATAGAAGAAGAACCGTTTGATTCTAATACTTCAGAAACGATACGTACAGTGTACGGACAATCTGCAGGAACCATGTTTTTTAATGCACGTTGTGCTAAATTTCCGTGTCCTACTTCACGACGAGAAGTTCCTCTTAAAGGTCTTGCTTCTCCAGTACAAAAAGGAGGGAAGTTGTAATGTAAATAGAAACGCTCTTCACCTTCAAAAGATGGCATATCTATTTGGTTAGCTTCTCTAGATGTTCCTAAAGTTACCGTAGCTAACGCCTGCGTTTCTCCACGCGTAAATATTGACGAACCATGTGTTGATGGTAAGTAATCTATTTCACACCAAATTGGTCTGATTTCGTCTGTCTTACGACCATCTAAACGTAAACCTTCATTTAAGGTTAAGTTACGAATCGCCGCTTTTTCAGCTTTTCTGTAATATTTAGAAACTAAATCTCCGAAATCTGCTAATTCTTCTTCAGAAAATGTTGCTTTGATTTCTTCTTTAATTTCTGCGAAAGCAGTAGTTCTTTCATGTTTAGAAGAACCCGCTTTTGCCACAGCATATACTTTATCATACGCCATGTCATATACTTTTTGCTCTAACTCAGCATCTTCTCTTTCGGAGTCGTACTCACGTGTTTCTTTCTTTCCGAATGCTTCCGCTAATCGTACTTGTGCAGCACATTGTACTTTAATCGCTTCGTGTGCAAACTTAATAGCATCTGCCATTTCTTCTTCAGAAATCTCGTGCATTTCACCTTCCACCATCATTACAGAATCTGCAGAAGCTCCGATCATCATATCAAGATCAGATTCTTCTAATTGTGCACGTGTTGGGTTGATAATAAATTCACCATTCACACGTCCAACTCTTGCTTCAGAGATAGGACATTCAAATGGGAAATCTGATAATTGAATTGCTGCTGAAGCTGCTAAACCAGCCATTGCATCTGGCATAACATCGTCGTCATGAGACATTAACTGAATCATCACTTGTGTTTCTGCGTGATAATCTTTTGGGAATAATGGACGTAAAACTCTATCCACTAAACGCATTGTTAATACTTCACCATCACTTGGTCTTGCTTCTCTTTTGAAGAAGCCACCAGGGTAACGCCCTGATGCCGCAAATTTTTCACGGTAATCTACAGTTAAAGGTAAAAAGTCAACATCACTTTGTTTGTAATTGGAAACAACGGTACATAGTAACATACATTTTCCTGACTGTACAACCACAGAACCGTGTGCTTGTTTTGCTAACTTTCCGGTTTCGATAGAGATTTCTCTCCCGTCACCTAGGTCTATGACCTCTTTGAAAACTTTTGGAATCATAAATTTTTTTTAATTCTAATTAAACAAAGGTCGTTGTGTTGTTGTGTGTGTAGTTGTTGTTTTGACCCAATGAAAAACCAGTAATTATAGCTTTTTATTACTTCTAACTATTGTCAGAAGGCACTTTTATGTATTAAAAAAAGAGGCACGAAGCCTCTTTAGTTTTTATTTTCTTAATCCTAATTCTGCAATTATTGCACGATATCTGTTGATTTCTTTTTTCTTTAAATAATCAAGTAAGCTTCTTCTTTTACCTACTAACATTACTAGAGAACGCTCCGTGTTGTAATCTTTACGATTTCTTTTTAAATGCTCAGTTAAGTGATTAATTCTGTGTGTGAATAATGCAATCTGACCTTCTGATGTTCCAGTGTCAGTAGCTGATTTTCCGTGCTTTGCGAAAATTTCCGCTTTAACTTCTTTAGTTAAGTACATGCCAATATTAATTTTAATGATTTTTATGTAATGATACGCTTCTCGTACCAAGCGGCAAATATACTACTATTTTTTAGAAACCAAATTAATAATTAAACCTTTTTGATTGCTAACAGTCTTAGAATCATAAAAGTTAAAAAATGTTAATTATGTAATGAGCCATCACAATTAGTTGGTACCAAACTAATAGAACTCTTGGCGAATTTCATCTAACAAAATTTAAAAACTAAAAACAAAACAGATGAAAACCACATTCAACAAACAACAAGGGATTTTATTTTTAATACTAAGTCTCTTGGTAATGACAGCCTGTCAAAACGAAGATGCAACTTCAGCAGTAGAAGAAGAAGTTGCCATAAATACCGAACTTGCACAAAAAAGTGCCGATATTGATTTGATTTCTGATGATATTGGGTTTATTGTAGAGGAAGCTTACCAAGAAGATGAAACGCATATGACTTTTTTACCAGCATGCGTTACCATTACTATAGAACTTTCAGCGGGTTTTAGACAACGAACTTTAGATTTTGGTCAAGGTTGCGAATTGCCTAACGGAAATGTACTTAGCGGAATTGTGACCATGAGTCACGAAGTTGATAGCGATCCTGCACGTAGAATGATTGCTGTTACTTTTAATAATTTTTACAGAAATGATGTATTGATTGAAGGAACCAGAAGTATAGAGCGCGTATTGTCAAATGATGTTGGAAATCCGCAATCAACGGCAGCCGTAAATATGCAGGTTACTTGGCCAAATGGAGCGACGTATACCCGCGAAGGAACAAGAGTTCGCGAATGGATAGAAGGTGTTGGTTCAGGAACTTGGACGGATAATGTATTTTCTATTACTGGAAACGTAACTACGACAAATGTATTAGGTAATACATACGCAGCTACAATTACAACCGCATTGCGAAGAGAAGTAACCTGTCCGTTTTTTGTGAGTGGAATCGTAGAATTGTCTAGAAACAACGCAACTGGAACACTGGTTTTTGGTGATGGAAGTTGTGATAACGAAGCTACTTGGACCAATCCGAATGGCGATACACAAACAATTTATTTGAATTAAGAAATTATGAGTTTTAAACACTCAAAAAGGCTTCCAGTTTGGGAGCCTTTTTTTATGAGATATATGTAAAACAAATTTACGCTCTTACAGGTTGATTTTGAATTAAATCAATATATAAGTTAATTTTGTTTTTAAGTTCCTTTCTGTGTGAAATGAAATCTAAGAATCCGTGTTCTAATAAAAATTCAGAGGTTTGAAAACCTTCTGGCAAATCTTTTCCAACTGTGTCACGAACAACACGTGGTCCAGCAAATCCAATTAACGCGCCAGGTTCTGCAATGTTAATATCTCCAAGCATTGCAAACGAAGCGGTTGTTCCTCCCGTAGTTGGATCAGTACATAATGAAATGTATGGAATTCCAGCGTCTGCTAATTGTGCTAATTTTGCAGAAGTTTTTGCTAATTGCATTAAAGATAACGCAGCTTCCATCATACGTGCACCACCAGATTTTGAGATAATCATGAATGGAACATTGTTTTTAAGTGAATATTCTGCGGCACGCGCAATTTTTTCTCCCACAACACTTCCCATAGAACCTCCGATAAAAGAGAAATCCATACAAGCGATGACTAAATCTTTTCCTTTTGATTTTCCAACAGCCGTTCTTACGGCATCTTTTAATCCCGTTTTTTCTTTTGCAGCTTTGAGTCTGTCAACGTATTTTTTACTGTCTTCGAATTTTAATGGATCTTTTGAGGTTAGATTTTTATCTAATTCCTTAAATTTTCCTTCATCAAATAATATTTCGAAGTATTCTTTACTACCTATTCGAACGTGATAACCGTCTTCAGGACTTACGTAATAGTTTTTTGCTAATTCTTCCGAATCTACAATTTTTCCCGTTGGTGATTTGTACCAAAGTCCTCTGGGCGTATCTTTTTTATCTTCCGTAGAAGTTTGAATTCCTTTTTCTTTTCTTTTAAACCAAGCCATAATGATTTGTGATTTGTGATGTTAGACTGAATACTCAATCTGTATCGTTGGGATCAATTAGTTAGTTTTTACTTTTTCAAGCCTACAAAATTACTGTTTTTATTAATTAAACTCAAAATTTGAATATGCTATCTGTCGATTTGATTTTTTATTGCATGAAAAAACCTCGTTTTTATATTGATTTTACTCAGATAAAACGAGGCTTTTTTTTCTGCGTTAGGGATTGAAGCGGCATCCTTTTTTTAATTTTAAATTACTCATTATGAGGATTTTTAGTAGATTGACATGACAAATACAAAATTTGTCTCGCAATGACTGTGTTTAAAAAAAGATATAGCTGAAAGCCCGACCACAAAAGTACACTGAGCGGAGCGGAAGTGAACTTTTGTGGGAACGCCCAAATATTATAAGGTATTTACATTGTTTAAATCTTCAAATGCTTGTTTTAAACGTGCTTTGAATGTCAATTCGCCTTCACGTAACCATTTTCTTGGATCATACGTTTTTTTGTTTGGAATGTCGTCACCATCAGGATTTCCAATTTGTGCTGCTAAATAGTCTTGTTTCGATAACATATAATCACGAATTCCTGACATGAATGCAAATTGTAAATCGGTATCAATGTTCATTTTGATGACTCCATATCCGATAGCTTCTCTGATTTCTTCCAACGTAGAACCTGAACCACCGTGGAATACGAAGTCAATATGATTGTGTTCAACATTGTATTTTTTGGAGATATATTCTTGCGAATTTTTTAAGATTTTCGGCGTGAGCTTTACGTTTCCTGGTTTGTAAACTCCATGGACGTTCCCAAAAGCCGCAGCAATGGTAAATCGTGGACTTACTTTCATCAATTCTTCGTACGCATACGCAACTTCTTCGGGTTGTGTGTATAATTTAGAATCATCAACATCACTGTTGTCAACTCCATCTTCTTCACCACCTGTAATTCCTAATTCTATTTCTAGCGTCATGCCCATTTTGCTCATGCGCGCTAAATATTCTTTACAGATTTCGATGTTTTCTTCTAAAGGTTCTTCCGAAAGATCGATCATGTGTGAACTGTATAATGGTTTTCCAGTTTCGGCGAAGTGTTTTTCGCTTGCGTCTAATAAACCATCAATCCAAGGCAATAAATTTTTTGCGCAATGATCGGTATGTAAAATTACAGGAACGCCATACGCTTCTGCCATTTCATGTACATGTTTTGCACCAGCAATAGAACCTGCAATCGCTGCTTTTTGGTTTTCATTGCTCAATCCTTTTCCTGCATTGAATTGTGCACCTCCATTTGAGAATTGTATAATGACAGGAGCATTAAGTTCTGCTGCAGTTTCCAACACACCATTAATAGTGTTTGACCCCACAACATTTACCGCTGGTAAAGCAAAGCCTTTTTCTTTGGCTAACTTAAAGATTTCTTGCACTTGGTTTCCAGTAGCAACTCCTGCTTTGATTGTATGACTCATCTGCTTTAGTTTTTTTGTTTGGTTTACAAAAGTACTAAAAATGTAAGGAGTTTTTACGTAGTTGCTAATTTTAGAAGTGAATTGGAAGTTACTTTTACGAATTTGATAATTAAACGTGATTTGTAGCTTCAAATACTATTGAATTATTTGTGTTTTTGACTAAAAAATGAGTTGTTGTTAGGTGTTTTTTTGTGTTGATTTATTAGTACTTGAAAGCGAAAACGTTATCGCTTTTTTGAATTGTTGCTATTGAATGCCGAATTATAAATGCTAAATGTTGAATTTTAAATTAAAAAGGATTTCTTCTAAGAGCCAAGAGCCAAAGCCAAATAACTAAAAAGGATAATTAATTCCAATATTATACACCGCATTTCCAAAGTTGTAATCTTTAAACCAGCGATTGCCAATCGGATATGCCGGATCGTAGGTTTTGAAACCGACATCAAATCGTAAGACGAAAAAGCTAAAATCATATCGAATTCCAAAACCTGTTCCAAGTGCGATGTCTTGCAACGAAGAAAGTCCATTGAATTTGAGGTTTTCA
This sequence comes from uncultured Kordia sp., assembly GCA_964351775.1. Lineage (GTDB taxonomy): Bacteria > Bacteroidota > Bacteroidia > Flavobacteriales > Flavobacteriaceae > Kordia. The sequence goes on from CAYGPQ010000027.1 coordinate 6,129, forward strand.
TCTTCAATGTCATCAAGTACATTCCATATATTTCCGGCATCGGCAAAAAATGCACCTTTAAAACTTCCGACCAAATCAAAACGATATTCCAAGTTGAAGGTCATTTTTAAGTTGGCTTCGTTAAAATCTAATACACTTGCCGAGCGTCCTGGTCCTAATTGGTATGCGCTCCAAGCTCTGTTATCGTTAGATCCACCACCAAAATAACTTCGTGCAAACGGAATGTTTTCTGAGTTTCCATACGGAATGGCAATTCCGAAGAAACTACGAAAAGCCAATACATCTTGCTTTCCAGAAAGTTCCCAATGTTTGATAAAATCGAATTCTGTTTTTACATATTGCGAATAGGCAACACCAAAAAGTTTATAGTTTCCACGTGCGTCTTTTCCTAAATTTGCAACATTTGCAATGGTAGATAATAAGTTTCCAGCAATTTCAACTTCTGTTCGGAATTGGTAAAAATTATTGTCCGAAATATTTTCTTTGTTATTATGTAAAAAGTTGATTTTAGAGGAAGCAATCAAGTTGTCTTGTGTCAATCGAAATTGTCGTTGCTCCACACTTAATATGGTTGAAAGTTCGGAAGGTGTGACTGCAAAATTTTCAGAAACAACATCTTCAATAAATTGATCTGTTTCGCCAGTATCAATATTTAAAGAAGCATCCGCATCAATATAGTTAGAACTTTGCGCAACACCATTCAATCGATCGTACGAACTTTGGTATACATTGAAGTAATTATCAGGATTCAGATTTCGAATGAATTGTAAATTGAATAATTCTAAGTTAAAGCTGTTTTTCTTACTCGGAGTCCAATTATACCGAATTAATCCTGTAAATGTTTGTCGGTCCAATCCAATATTTTGCTGCACACTTGTGCCTAAAGACAAAACCGTTGTTGGCAACATATATTTTGGAATAATTTTATCCGTATTGAACGGAAAGAAGAAACGCGGAAAATTTAGCCGGATATCGGCGCCAATTTCAGAAATATTAAAGAATTGATCTTCCGAATCGGCAACATCTTTGGAAGCTCCTAAGGTTCCTCTTGCAGAAATTTCTAAGGTTTCCGCACCACGAAATACATTTCGACTAATCAACGATGTGCTAAACGAAAATCCGTAATCTTGAATGTTGGAATGTGTGATATCAATATCAAAACCTAAGGAAAATTTCTTTCGCGGTGTCAAATAGATATTGGTGATCAAATCCGTAAGGCTGTCATTTTCGTATTGATACTGAATGTTTGGATATCTAAACGTTCGTAAGTTGCTAATATGTTTATACGTTAAGGAACGATCATTATCGCGGTATACTTCTCCAGGATTGATAAAAATGGCATCCGTAATTGCTTTTGGACGAAAACGCAACTTGTCATTTGAGTAAATCGTATAATTTTTATAGGTAATCGAATCTATATATTTTGATCGTGAATTGGCAAATGTATAATCCGTATAAATATTTACTTTTTTAACCTTGTGTACTTTGTATTCAGTTTCAACAATGGTGTCATTTTTTCGTTCGCGTAAGTTGTTTATTTTCAGTAGCACAGGGAGTTTATAATCACGATCAACACTCGAAGTATCAATTCCAACTGTAGGTTTGATAGAGTTTAACTGAAAATTATAAATTCCAGAATTTCTAAACAAAACGGTTAAACGTTCACGTTCGTTATAAAAATCAACCGTATTGTATTGTTTTCCTTGTTTAAGAACCGATTTATCTTTGTGTAAATTGTAGATAGAATCTAAATCGCGCGACTTAATTTGAACTTGTAAACTATCCAGAAAGTACGGATTTCCAGTAGTTACGGTATAATCTATACTAGCTCTTTTTTCTTTTTCAGAAGGAAGAATTTCATAATTAGCTTTCGCATTAAAATATCCTTTATTTTGATAATACACTTTTAAACGATTGGTCGTTTTTTTGGTTTTTTTATCATCAATAATCACAGGTGCCTCACCTGTTTTCTTTAACCAATTATTAAACCCTACTTTATAATTTCGCATTTCTCTCACTTGCTTCTCTGAATATCTTTTGTACAAGCGTGGTTGTCTATTGGGATTTTCCTCAAGCCAAGCTTGAAAAGTAGAATCAGGGTTGAGCCCCGCAAGATTATAAATATTCAAGCGTAGCGGATAGTTCAAAAAACGGCTGTTCGGTTTTTGATACATCTGACTCAACGCGTCTGGATCGTTTGAAGTTTCCCCATTCACCGTTAAGTTGTTATCCGTAAGTAGCAATTCGCCGTCCTTAACTCGTTTTATAGAATTGCAAGAACTAATGAATATGCCAATTAGAATAAATAATGATATTTTTGCTAAATAAGATTTCAATAAGTGGTATTTTTCAAATTCAAAAATAAACTATTTGCATGGTTAGCAAAAGACAAATAAAAATAATAACGAGCCTATCTCAAAAAAAGTGCCGAAAATCAACAGGTTTGTTTGTTGCAGAAGGAAAAAAGGTCATTGACGAGTTTTTAAACTCACATTTTGAACTAGATTCCTTATTTGCCACAGACGAACATTTATTTGCTGCCGATGAAAAAGTAATGCTTATTTCTGAGATAGAATTAAAAAAGATAAGTTTTCTTAAAACACCCAACAAAGCGTTAGCTCTTTTTAAAATTTCTGAGGATATTCAGTTGGATTTAGAAGGTTTAATCGTGGCACTTGATGATGTCCGCGATCCGGGAAATTTAGGCACTATTATTCGCTTGTGCGATTGGTTTGGCGTAAAACATTTGGTGTGTTCAGAGTCAACAGTTGATTGCTACAATCCAAAAGTAATTCAGGCGACGATGGGTTCGTTAACGCGCGTGAATGTTGTGTATACTGATTTAGAAAACTATCTAGCAGAAACAAAACTTCCTGTGTTTGGTGCGTTTATGGATGGAAGCAATGTATACAAAGCAAACTTGCCAACTGATGGAATTTTAGTCATGGGCAACGAAGCGAATGGCGTTTCGGAAGCTATTTCAAATCAGATCACACAAAAAATTTCCATTCCACGATTTGGAGAAATACAACAAACCGAAAGTTTGAATGTAGCGATGGCAACGGGAATTTTATTGAATGAGTTTAAACGGAGTGTGTTTAGTATTGACGCTAAATAATTTAAAACGTCAATTCGAGTGGTTTTTTATCGTATTGATGAAATCAAAAAAGATAAAAAATTGTATCGAGAATAGTTGCTGGATATTTTAGGTTACGAACATCGAGCATTATTGAAATCAAAATATATTTTTGATCGAAAATACCTAGCGAAGCTATCGAGATGTGTCACATCGAGCGCAGTCGAGATGCTACTGAAACGTAAAATTAATAAAAATCCCACGCGATTGCATTTTCTGAATATTTCCAGTCCATGGACTATTTGGATCCACATCACGCACCAATTCATCATTCAACGCAAAAACACCACGAATAGAAGGTGTGAATTTGAAATAATAGAGGTAAAAATCAATTCCGAAACCTAATTCATAATAATAGGTTGTTTTTTTCATACGAAACTGATTATTACTATTATCATCAGGATTGTCTTGATTGCTCGATAAATTCAGCGACGTAGAAAATCCGCCGACAATAAACGGTTTAAAGTTATTAATACGTTTCGTTCCAATTTTTAGCAGTAACGGGACATGTACATAACTTGATTTTATTTCCCGCATTTGATCCACAGGATCTGTGAGTCCATAACTTTCTGGATATTCCAATGTACGTGTCGAAAAGAAAATTCCTGGTTCTAAACGCAGGTTGATATAATCGTTTAGCTTTACATCACCGACTAATCCCACATTAAAACCTGTGGCTGGTTTTCGCACAATTGCTTCTGCATTTGTGTTGTATGTAAATTTAAAATCGTAACTATTAAATCCTAAATAATAACCCCAAGTTAAGGTGTTATTGTCTATTTGACCATTTCCTCCACTAGCATCATTCAACACTTTCTTTTTGCTAAATAATTGAGAATATGTTGGTTGCAAAGCAAAAACACAACAGATGATTACTAAAATCTTCTTCATAAATTCTATTTTGTTGCGGTGTAAATACTGGCTACACCAAACGTTTGTGGTTTATCGTTCACATCTATAAACCCAATTTTCCGTAAAATATTGTTGAAGTTCTCACCATAAGGAAAAGCGGCTGCGGATTCTGATAAATATCCGTAGGCAGAATTGTCTTTAGAAAACAGTTTTCCGATGAGTGGTAGTATGTTTTTTGTATAAAAATTGTAAAATTGTTTGAACGGAGTTTTTACAGGAACAGAGGTTTCTAGTACTACAAAAATGCCACTGGGTTTTAAAACTCTCAAAATTTCTTGCAAGCCTTGTTCTAAATTTTCAAAATTTCGAACGCCAAAAGCGACTGTGATTGCATCAAAAGAATTGTCTTCAAACGGAAGTTTTTCGCCATCACCTAAAATCATTTCTATCTTTTCGCTCAGGGCTTTCTTCTGAATTTTTTGTTTTCCGACTTCCAACATTCCCGGTGAAATATCGAGTCCAACAATGCGTTCAGCACTCGTTTTTGCTAAGTTAATCGCTAAATCGGCAGTTCCAGTAGCAATGTCCAAAATGTTTTTTGGATGTGTTGCGCCCACTAATTTTACTACTTTTTTTCGCCATTTAATATCAATACCAAAAGAAATCACACGATTCAGTCCATCATAATTTTTCGAAATCGTATCAAACATCTCAGTAACCTGTTCTTTTTTGCCCAGATTAGACTCTTTATACGGTGTTACATTCTTCGACATATCGGAAATTTTGGCAAATATAATTAATCCTATGATGAATGTTGTATTGCAAAGCCTATAATTTGTGTATCATATATGATTCTGATACACAACGATAAAAGTATTGGTGAACAATAGTTTTTTTGCCGTATATTTGTATACTTTTTCAATAAAGTTGAATAAATGAAAATTATTATTGCAGGTGCTGGTGAAGTTGGATATCATTTAGCAAAACTCCTTTCTTACGAATCCCAAGACATTACCCTAATAGACTGTGATAAGGAAAATTTAGCTTATGCAGACGCCCACTTAGATATACGTGTGATTAAAGGCGATGCAACCTCTATAAGTATATTAAAAGATGCGAGAGTCGCCACGGCTGATTTGGTAATTACGGTAACTTCTTCAGAAACTACCAATATTACGATTTGTGTATTGGCAAAACAGTTGGGTTGTAAGCGAACGATTGCGCGAATTTCAAATACAGAATTTATAGACAATCAAGAAGAATTACGATTTAAAGATTTAGGAATCGATGAATTAATTTCTCCTGAAAAGTTGGCTGCTGCCGAAATAAGATTACTGTTAGATCAATCTGCATTTAATGATAGTTACGAGTTCGAAGATGGCGCATTAACAATGGTAGGAACTACGTTGCAACGTACGGCGCCATTTGTTGGGAAAAGTGTCAAAGAAACCGCAAGTATATTTCCAGAATTACACTTTGTGCCAATCGCAATTCAGCGTTTTGGAACACAATATACGTTAATTCCTCGCGGAGATACTTTATTTAAAGAAGGCGATCAAGTATATTTCATCACTTCCAAAGAAGGTGTGCAAGAGTTGTACAAATTGATTGGAAAAGTAAAAGAAGAAATCAAGAATGTGATGATTCTTGGCGGAAGCAATATCGGTTTTAAAACTGCACGCGATTTATGTCAGAATAAATTCAATGTAAAATTGATTGAAAAAGATAAGGCGAAAGCCTTTGATTTGGCAGACGATTTACCAAATGCACTCATCATTCAAGGTGACGGAAGAAATGTTGAATTGCTGGAAGAAGAGGGTGTATATGACATGGACGCATTTATTGCCGTGACTGGAAATTCAGAAACTAACATCATGTCGTGTTTGGTAGCAAAATCAAAAAACATTCGAAAAACGATTGCATTGGTTGAAAATATGGACTATTTTCAACTTTCACAATCTATTGGTATTGATACGTTGATCAATAAAAAATTATTGGCTGCAAACAATATATTTAGACATATTCGTAAAGGTGATGTGGTAGATATGACACGACTCAACAATATGAATGCAGAATTATTGGAATTTATTGTAAAGCCAACTTCTCGCGTGTGCAATCAAAGAATCAAAGATTTAGATTTCCCTCGATCAGCCATTATTGGTGGTGTTATTCGTGAAGGCGAAGGATTGATCGCTTTGGGAGATTTCCTCATAAAATCAGGCGATAGAGTAGTCGTCTGTAGTTTACCACGATCCATTAACAATGTAGAACGTATGTTTCTCTAATCGTTGACAATGAAGGTAAATTATAAAATCATATTTCACTTAATGGGACTGCTATTACTCTGTAATGGTGGTTTTATGTTTTTAGCAACATTCATCAGTTTTATTTATGAAGATGGAATCACATTTCAGCTTTTCTTAGCTGGTTTGGTCACCATTCTTGCAGGTTCGCTTTTGATGCTTACCACAAAAGATCATAAAAAAGAAATCAAAAAGCGCGAAGGATATATTGTCGTTACTTTTGGTTGGATTTTTATGTCCCTTTCGGGAATGTTCCCGTATTTGTTTACTAAAACGATTCCTAATTTTACCAATGCTTTCTTTGAAACGATGTCTGGTTATACCACCACAGGCGCTACTATTCTTGAAAAAATTGAAGGCTTGCCCGAAGGTATCTTGTTTTGGCGAAGTATGACACATTGGATTGGTGGCATGGGAATTATTGTGCTTGCCATTGCTATTCTTCCATTATTAGGAATAGGAGGAATGCAGTTGTTTGCTGCGGAAGCGCCAGGGCCAAGTACCGATAAATTGCATCCGAGAATTACAGATACCGCAAAACGTTTGTGGTTAATTTATGTTGGATATACGGTTGCCGAAACCATTTTGTTACAAGTTGCTGGAATGTCATTTTTTGACGCCATCAATCATGCAATGTGCACCTTATCCACAGGAGGATTTTCCACAAAAGACGCGAGTATTGCGCATTGGAATGGACAACCAATCATTCAGTACATTATTATCTTCTTTATGTTCTTAGCAGGTACAAACTTCGTATTGAGTTATTTCGCTTTTAAAGGAAAAGTGCAAAAAATTATAAAAGATGAAGAGTTTAAAATCTATGGAGTTCTATTATGTGTTTTTACCATAATTGCGACAGCTATTGTCTATTTTCAAGCTGATGTTTCTCAATCAGTATATCATCCTATGGTTTGGGGAGAGTTTGAAAGTTCATTTCGACATTCGTTATTTCAAGTAATTGCAGTGGTTACAACCACGGGATTTGTAACGGCAGATTTTACATCGTGGACTACATTTTTAACGATTTTCTTCTTTGGATTAATGTTTCTTGGAGGTTCTGCGGGTTCTACGTCTGGTGGTGTAAAAGTCGTTCGTCATTTATTAATGATTAAAAATGGATTGTTAGAGTTTAAACGAACGTTGCATCCGCGTGCAATTATTCCGGTGCGATACAACAATAAATCAGTTTCGGAACATATTGTATATAACATTCTAGGATTCTTTATTTTGTATATGTTGCTGTTTATTATTGGTGCTTTAGTGTTAGGATTTGTAGGTTTGGATTTTGAATCGGCAATTGGTGGTGCAGCATCTTCTTTAGGAAATGTCGGTCCGGCTTTGGGCGAATTGAATCCGTTAGAAAACTACAATAAAATACCAGCGTTTGGGAAATGGTGGTGTGCATTTTTGATGCTTCTTGGACGTTTAGAATTATTCACGGTATTGATCCTGATTACGCCATTCTTCTGGAGAAATCGCTAATTTACAGTGATTTAAAAATGAGTTTTCTATAATTTTTTTGAAATATCTTGTAACATAATTTGTGTTCATCCGTCTTACAAGTATCAATCAAAAAAAACAACATCATGAAATCAACACATCAATTACAGCCAATTTCCGTTCCGATAGAAGTATCACAAGAACCTTCAGACTTCTTTCATAGAGGCATGTTAACTTCTAGTTATAAAGAAGAAATCAAAGAACATTTTCGCAACTTACGATCGCAATCAATATTTAGTTTAAAGCAAACAGTAAAAACTAATCAATATCGATTTATGCCAGCAATTGGAACTGTTTTAAAGCTTTCAGTGTTCGTTATCGCATATTTAATTGCTTATATCTAAAAAAAAGGCAAAAAAAAGGGGAAAAATCCCCTTTTTAACTTCAAATGTTTTAATCATCTTTACACTTGTAAATAACAAGATATTAAAACACAATGCGAAAGACATTCAACTTCTTAGAATTTTGTTTGTTGGCCACCATACTTTTATTAACAAGTACAGTGGTCATGCTTTTTATAAATATGGACGTTTCAACAGAAATGCCTATATCACGAACATTGTTTGGAATAGATTTGAATTATTGCATTGTTATTTTTTACGCCTTTAATACTTTTTTGTTTTTTGGAATTAAAGAATTTTTTTGGCGTTATGAACGAAAGTTTCCAAATACCATTATTATGCTTAGTGGTACTATACTAACAATTTCACTTTTAATACTTAATATCATATAGTTAATCACAACCAAGCCAAAAGAGGTCTTTATCAAACTTCTTTTGGTTTTTTTTATTCCCGTGTGATCTCTGAGTTTGTCGAAGTGAAATCGGGGTTCTCTTAGTACAACTTCTTTAAATTAACGTGATTTCGATGTGAAAAATCTTTACTATAAGCCTGAAGTATAATAAAATCAATAATTTGTCACTTCGAGCGCAGTCGAGAAGCTAAAGAACACTACTGTTTTTTGTTGAATCTTGACTGCGCTCGATTTGACATTTGTAATAAAGTACTGAAAAATAAAAGATTAAAAGTAAGGTTATATCGAACTCACGTTAAATTAAGTATCTTAAAAACCTTATTGCAACTAGAAAATAACGAAGTAATCTGCTCTTCTAATGCGATACAGATTGCCACGAATTTTTAGCAAAATTCTCGCAAAGACGCTATTCTTATAAATCAAAAAAAAGCTGAATTCCTCAGAAAACAGCTTTTCAAGAGTGTTTAATATATATTTTTCTATTGTAATGCTTCTTTAATCTGCTTGATTGCAGTTCTTAATTCTTCTTCTGAAGCAGCATACGAAATTCGGATACAGTTTGGATTTCCAAATGCGTCACCTGTTACGGTTGCAACTAAAGCTTCATCTAGTAAATACAATGAAAAGTCCGTAGCATTGTTAATAGTTTTTCCACGCAGAGTTTTCCCGAAGAAATATGAAATGTCTGGGAATACATAAAAAGCACCTTCAGGAACATTCACTTTGAATCCTTCAATTTCGTTTAGTAATTCTAATACAATATCTCTACGCTTTAGAAACTCATCAATCATGTATTGAATCTTGTCTTTAGAAGCTTCTAATGCGGCAATTGTAGCACGTTGTGCAATACAATTGGCTCCACTAGTAATTTGCCCTTGAATCTTGTTACAGGCTCTTGCAATTGCTGTTGGTGCACCAATATATCCAATTCGCCAACCTGTCATGGCAAATGCTTTGGAAACTCCATTTACAGTAATTGTTCTGTCGTACATGGATGGAATTCTAGCAATGCTAAAGTGTTCGCTGCTAAAGTTGATATGTTCGTAAATTTCATCAGAAACTACATAAATATTTGGATGCTTTTCCAACACTCCTGCCAAAGCTCTTAATTCTGTTTCGCTATACACTGAACCACTTGGATTGCATGGCGAACTAAACCAAATCATTTTTGTTTTTGGAGTAATGGCAGCTTCTAATTGTGCAGGTGTCATTTTAAAATCGGTATCAATTGAGGTCGCAACTTCTATAGGAACACCTTCAGCTAGTTTTACAATATCACTATAACTTACCCAAAATGGAGCAGGAAGAATTACTTCATCACCGTCATTTAATAAAACCATCGCCACATTTGCTAACGATTGTTTTGCTCCCGTAGACACGACAACTTGCGAAGGTTCATACGTTAGTTGATTGTCTCTTTGGAATTTATGAATAATGGCATCTTTCAATTCTGCATACCCATCAACAGGTGTATAACTGTTGTAGTTATCATTAATTGCTTTAATTGCTGCTTCTTTGATAAAGTCGGGTGTGTTAAAGTCTGGTTCACCCAAACTTAAACCGATGATGTTTTTCCCTTCATTTCTTAACTCTCTTGCTTTCGCTGCCATTGCTAGCGTAGCAGATGTAGACATGTTTAATACGCGTTCAGATAATAGTGCCATTGTTGTGTTGTGTTAATTCTGTATTTGATAACTGAATTGTGCGAAATTAGTTATTTTTGGTTTAGGATAAAAAATAGTTGTCAATAATAACAATAAGAAATGAATAATAAAGAAAAATTGAATTCAGAAGAGTATTTTGTGTTAACTGTCACAACGCAAATTTTAGAAACGAAGAAGCGGCTAGATCGTTTGGTATTTCTTTTGATTTTGATTACAGCTATTGGTGCCATTTATTATAAAAATCCACCAGAAAGTTTTAATTTTTTAGTTTCTAAAATTACACCATTTGGATATCATTTAGGAATTATTTTCGGTTTGTTGGGTTTGTTTGCAGTCATTGGTTCTAAATTTATTGATTACATTATCAAGCGCAGAAAAATAGATAATTACTTGTTGCATGATGTTTTTTTGATTCAAAATTATAAAGAAGAATATGTGTTGTTTCCGGAAGAAGCTTCTGAAAAGGAAATCATCACCAATAAATTGCATTATATTTCAAGAACTGTGATTCCTAGTTCGTTTTACGAATTTTTTTATACGTTGTTTATTTCCAAAAAAGATTTGCGTTTGCCGTCAGTTATTGTGTTGATGTGTATTTTTATGAGTGCTCATGCAGTTTCTATTGTTCACGTTGTAACGATATGCGAAGGGAATTATGAATATCTTGGGGCTATTGGAATGATTGTTTGTTATGTTGTTTTTTATAGTGGATTTTTAAGTTCTATAAAAAAATATCGAGTAGAACTTGTTGCTCCAGCGCTTCGTTTTATGGCTTTTACAGGAATCCTCACGATACTTCTTCTAATTGTTGGCTATAAAATGTGACATGTCAGAAATAAAAAAAGCCTACGCGAAGTAGACTTTTTTGAAATTGTATATTTTTTAGTGTAGATTTAGTTAGCAATACGCACCTTTTCCAATCGGTAATATTCTCTAAATGTAATCATACGTTGTTGTTCTTCATCCCATAGTTTGTGGAACATCATTTTCAATCCGTCTTTGAATGAAAGTGTTGTCACATATTTTGATAATATTTTATTCTCAGTGAAACACTTCTTTAGGTTGTAATTTGGAATTCTACTGTTTAAATGGTGAATATGGTGAATTCCAATATGTCCTGTAAACCATTCCATAATTTTTGGAAGTTTTATGTAACTACTTCCTTTGATAGCCGATAATACAAAGTCCCAATCTTCTTTCCATTTTTTATATGAAAACTCGTGTTGATGTTGCACATAGAAAAACCAAAAAGCGATGATTCCGAAGAAGAATAAAATGATGAACTGAACCGCAAAGAAATCTGCCCAGCCTATAAAGTAACCTAATATTAAATAGGGTACAATCATCACAATATTATCTTTAATTAGTAAATATGTGGTTCTTTTCCAGTTATTGAATTTTAAGAAAGGATATTTTGTGGTGATTATTAAATAATATACTGGTGCAATTACAAAAATTACAATTGGACTTCTGAAGATTTTATATCTCAATCTTCCCCACCAATTTTTTGTTCTAAACTCTTCAACAGTTAATGTTGGTAAGTCACCAACTTGTCTTACTTCTTTTTCTAATTGACCATTGTGTCCATGGTGAAATGTATGTGTTTCTGCCCAATATTTGAATGGTAAAAAACTAAACACGCTACACACATATCCTATAAAATTACTTGCTTTTTGTGATTTTATGAATGAATTGTGTCCACAATCATGCTGAATGATAAAAATTCGAACTAAGAAAAATGCGTTTACAATTCCGAGTAAGAAAGTAAGTATTAGTGAAAAATCTAGAGTGAAGTACATTAATGCCCAAACAGCTATGAATGGTAAAAATGAAGAAGCCATTTGTCCGATAGCCTTTTTAGTACTCTTTTTCTTGTATTTGGCAATGATTGACTTCCAGTTTCTGAGAGCTTCTTTAATTTCTTGATCAACGTTTTGATGCGTCATGGGAGGAACTATTTTTTAATCTTTTATTTGTAACGATTATGCGGTACAATATATTGCAAATATCGTAATTTGAAAACAATAAATTTAAAGAATCATAAATAAAGATTAGTTTTGTCGAAGATATGGAAATTATACAAAAATACTTTACAGAATTAACGGAAGAACAAATTGCGCAATTTGAGCAGTTAGAAGCTTTATACAAAGAATGGAATGCACAGATTAATGTGATTTCACGAAAGGATATTGACGAACTTTATATACGACATGTGTTACATGGCTTGGCTATTGCTAAAGTGCAACCGTTTGTAGCAGGTTCACAAATACTTGATGTTGGTACTGGTGGTGGTTTCCCCGGAATTCCTTTGGCGATTTTATTTCCAGAAGTGAAATTTATATTGGTAGATGCCATTGGTAAAAAAATAAAAGTGGTGGAAGCAGTTGCTGAAAGTATTGGACTTACTAATGTTTCGGCACATCATCTGCGTGCTGAAAAAGTTAAAGGAGAATTTGATTTCATCGTGAGCAGAGCAGTTACAAATATGCCTGATTTTGTAAAATGGGTTCGAAAAAAAGTTGCAAAAAAGCAAAAACACGAATTGAAGAATGGAATTTTATATTTAAAAGGAGGCGATCTTGCTGAAGAATTGAAAGATTTTGAGAAAGCAACCTTATTTCCCATTTCAGATTATTTTGAAGAAGAATTTTTTGAAACCAAGAAAGTGGTACATCTACCATTAAAATATAAACCGTAAAAATAAAAAATCCCTTAGGCATCATACTTAAGGGATTTTTAGTGTTTAGTTAGTTGGCTTAGTTATTATTTTTCTTCTTAAAATGCGGTTGTAATATTAAAAGTAACACCTGTACTTTGTGGTACAAATCGGCAAACACCTCCTACACAAACTAATCCACCACGTTGTCTTCCGTAGTTTACCGCAAAACGCGTAGCGCCTCTGGCATAACTACCTCCAACATTGTAATAGTGAATTTGCTCGTCTTCGTTATCATTTCCGTAATTGTAAATGTCGTTTAAGTAAAATGATAATCTAGGTGTTACATTAAATTCTAAGGTAGCTCCAGCCCAGTTTTTGTTGTCGTCTGGTGTCCACAAGTGTTGCAATTCAGCACGAATCGATCTTTTAGAGTTGATTCGGTAAGTTGTTTCCACTACACCAATATTAGAATTTACTACACCAAGTTTATCTACTATATAACGTTCATTGTAATATTGATTTACATAGTAAAATATACTTTGCCACTTACGATTCCATTTTTTACGAACTTCTAAACTATACTCAGAGAAATACTTTTGTCCAAAACCAAAATAATCTATTTTGGCTTTTCGATCGGTAAAATTAAAATCTCCTCTTAATCCAGCCCAATACGCAGCATTTACTGCGATTTTTGTCCCGTACTTTCCTCCAATTGGAGTCCCTTTTTTAAAGTTGTAAAAAATATCAATCTGCCCTCCAATTTCACCATATTTTAATAAAGATGGATCTGGAACTGAAATAGTAGGTTGCGCTTGATACACGTATATATTTGTCAATAAATAATCGTGTTGTTTTGTCAATCCAGGTAAAAAATTCATGATATTTTCATTGAATACATTTCCAGAAGCTTCCCTTTCAGAAAAGAAACTCATGTTTTCCAACCTTCTAAGTGTTGCATCGATTCCTAATCCTTTTTGAGAATATCCGAAGTTTATTAAAAGACCGTTTCCTGGTTCTACAAAGTTTTCAATGTATCGTTGTGTATTTACAACGGCATCTTTACTTTTAGTAATATATTCTATTCCAGAATAAAATGAGTTTCCAGAATAATCAAGTCGTGCAGAAAAAGCATTCGTCATTTCATCAAAGCCAGTATTTTGAAATTCTTCAGGAATATCTTCTTTTCTCCCAACATAACTAAATCCAGCTGAAAGTGATGAAGCTTCTAATTTGAATAAATTTGTAAGATCAATTTCAGAATTAAATCCAAAAATTTCACCTTCAGACACTTCAAAACCATCACGTTGTCTTGCATACATTGCCGTAAACGATAATGCATCTGATGGATTGTACTTTACACGTCCACCCCTAAATGAGTTATTGATACCTAGCGGTCTGTTCTCCCATCCACGTAAAATAAGTCCGCTTCCAAACTGCTCATAAAAATAACCTGCGGTGATTTCTAATTTTCGAGTTTTGTACATTGCATAATATTGCGCAATGCCAGAGTCGTCTAGTTTTGGAGAATAGTTTAATAAGGGCATTGGGGCATACGATTCTACTTGAATTCCTGCAAACCAATTTCCGTAATTATAGTCTAATTTTAGATAATTATTAGATCGTACGTGTTCGTCTTCGGCGAATTTTCCAAGACCAGTATCATCATTATACCATTGAAAAATTGATTCAAATCCACCAGTAAGTGTTCCCCAATCTTTCTTTTCCTCATCATCTTTATCTTGAGAGAATCCTACAGAAAAAGCCAAAGCAAAAGAAAGGTATAGTAATTTTTTCATGTAAATAAGTTAGTTAGTTTAGTTTTCGGTTGGTTAGGTTTTCTACTTCGCGTTTTTCTTAACTACGTCGTATAATTGGTCTTCGGCGCCAGGGAAATATCCTGTGTGACGAAATACAATTTCTCCATCTTTAATAACAAGCACGTGTGGAATTGTTGTGATGTTTAAAGAGCGTTGTAAATCTTGATTTTCATCTAAAAGAATTTTGTATTCCCAACCTTTACCATTAATTAATGGTTTTATTCTTTTCTTGGTTCTTGAATCATCAGTAGCAATCGCAATCAATTCTACATTGGTTTCATCTTTCCAATCGTCATATACTTCACTAATAGCATCCAATTCGTTAATACATGGCACACACCAAGTAGCCCAAAAGCTAATAATTTTTACGCCTTTTTCTTTAGTGATTTCATCCATGTTTAATGAATTTCCATCCAAATCTTTTACGGAAATATTTGGGATTTCCTTTTGCGCATTTGCATGTAGTGTAAACGCTAAGAATACAATAACAAAACTCATAATTGACTTCATAATTTTTTAGTTTAATAGTGAGAATGCTGTAAATATATAAAAGGAAAAGTTAAAAAAGCAAGAAAACTAAAATAAATCAATTATACGATTTTCTCCACATTCTCTATATAAATTATAGGCTATTTGATTGATTAACTGTTTATTAGTTTTTTCTTTTTTTTAATAAAAATTTAATATAATTTAGAGCGCAAATTACATCTTAACCAAAAATTATAAAAAAGAATCTTATGAAAATCAAAAACATTTTTAAATGCTTAGTCGCGGTAATAGCTGTATTTACATACTCTTGTAGTGGTAGCGATGACGGAGACGGTGGCGGAACACCAGGAACTGGTGGCGGATCAGGAATTACAGCAATTACTGTTACTGCAAGTGACAATTCAATTGAATTAGGAGGTTCAATAACATTTACTGTAACAGCTAACGACGGAAGTAATGTAACAACTAGCTCTACAATTTTAGTAAACAATACTTCTATCCAAGGGGTAACTTTTACGCCAACTGCTACGGGTACGTACGTGGTAAGAGCTACAAACGGATCATTATCTAGTAGTAATATCAACGTAGATGTACTTCCTCCAGTAATTACTGCATTGCGTGTAGAAAGTGCAGATACAAGTATCAAAGTAGGAGATACTGCTGACTTTATTGTTATTGGAACAGATGCTTCAGGAAATGACTATACAATTACAGATGATGCTACAGTTTCTATAAACGGAACTCAAATTGAAGGAAGCAGATACATGGCAACTGTTATGGGAGATTTAGTAGCTACAGCTACAAATGGAGGAGTAACTTCTTCTGCATTTACTTTACCTGTAACTGAAGAAGTTGCACCAGGAACATTTCAAAAAACAGTTACTGTTATGGATGCAACTGGAACATGGTGCCAATTTTGTCCTAGAGTATCTTACGGAATTGAATTAGTTGAAGCAGCTACAGATAAAGCATTTATTATTGCTGCACACAGTGGTGATAACATGCAAAATGCAGCTAGTTCAGCTTTAGTTGCTCAAATTAATCCAGGAGGAACTTACCCAACAGCAGTACTTAATGGTACTATTGATTGGGCATTCCCAGAGCCAAACAATGTTGCTCAAGTAACTAACTTAGCTAGTGGGACAACATCTAGAGGATTATCTGTAAACTCAATAGTAGTTGGAAACAACTTGCAAGTATATGTGAGTGCAGCATTTGCAGAAAGTATGCCAAACGCTAAATTAGCAGTGTATGTTCTTGAAAGTGGAATTGATGCTAATCAAGTAAATGGTACAAGTTATTATGGAGGTGTTAATCCACTTAATGAAGCAAATGGTTTCACACACAATCACACATTAAGAAGTTCACTTACAGCTGTGCTTGGAGATGCTATCCCTGCAGGAAATACTGGAGCAGGTCAAAAGTATACGCAAGTATTTAATGTTCCTATCCCTACTAATATTGATGATCCAACTGAGATATCTGTTGTAGCAATGATCATAGGTAATAACTTTGAGATTGTAGCATCTAACGGAGGTCACACAGGAGAAGACAAAGACTTTAACTAATATATTAATTATAATTAGCTAGAATTATCTTGAATTCTAAAAATAAAAGCAGCTCGCCAGAGCTGCTTTTTTTATGGAATCTGCTCAAGTTTAGGTAGTATTGTTATGGTTTTACCCTACCAAAGATTCAATAATGTTTGATAGCTTTGATTTTATAACACCAAAGACTTAATAAATCATGAAAAAACAAAAAATCAACAATCTACAATTGAACAAAAAAAGTATTTCAAATTTCACGACTGCGCAAGTAAAAGGGAAAGGTTTGCCGATAAATCTTACGAATCTTCCTACTATGATCTTTTATTTCAATGAACACGGTCAATGTTTGTGTCTGTCTGCTGAAATCTGCTGATTTCCAGAGTAATTAAAACAGATTAAAATCAGAAATTTTAAGAACATTATTTGGTGTAAATAGCTGACATTGAGTATATTTTTACGGTAAAACCGTATCGAAAAATGTATTTGAATGGTTATATTTAGTTTTATTAATCTATAAAATTTGCACCATGAAAAAAAAATCTTTAAAAAAAATCAGTTTAAACAAAAAAGTAGTTTCTAATTTTAGAGTAGAAAATGTAAAAGGAGGAATGGTATCTCAGCGATGCAGTGATATTTATTATGAGGATGAAAATGGAATGATCATTTGTTGCACTTTTGTAGGCTGTTAATTAAATCGCATAACCAAAATAACAATAATGAAGAATGAAAAAGCCAGTGTGTAAATTGCACTGGCTTTTTGAGTTTATATGTTTTTAGGTTTTATCCTAAAAATGGATATCTATAATCTGTTGGTGTTACAAACGTTTCTTTGATTAATCGTGGAGAAACCCAACGTAATAAGTTTTGTGGAGAACCCGCTTTGTCATTAGTTCCGGATGCTCTTGCACCACCAAAAGGTTGTTGTCCAACAACGGCTCCAGTTGGCTTATCGTTCACATAGAAGTTTCCAGCACAGTTTTCCAATGCTTTGGTAGCTTCGTCAATTGCATAACGATCGCCAGAGAAAACAGCTCCTGTTAACGCATACTCGGAAGTTTCATCAACTAACTTTAAGGTTTCTGACCAATCTGCATCTTCATATACATAAACGGTCATCACTGGTCCAAATAATTCAGTTTCCATAGTGGTATATTTTGGATCTTTTGCCACAATTACTGTCGGCTCAATAAAGTATCCTTTTGATTTATCATAATTCCCACCAATAATAACTTCTGCGTCTGCATCTGCTTTCGCTTGATCGATGTATTTTGCTAACTTATCAAATGAACCTTCATGAATTACTGCGGTGATATAGTTTCCTAAATCAGCAGGAGAGCCCATTTTAAAAGATGCAACATCTTTTTTCACATAATTTAATACTTCATCAGCAATTGATTTTGGAAGATACGCTCTAGAAGCAGCACTACATTTTTGTCCTTGAAATTCAAAAGCTCCACGTGTAATTCCTGTAGCAACTTGCTTAGGATTTGCACTTGGATGCGCAATAATGAAATCTTTTCCTCCAGTTTCACCAACAATTTTCGGATATGTTTTATAGGTATGAATCTTGTTTCCAATCTTCTTCCAAAGCTCTTTAAATACATGTGTAGAACCTGTAAAATGAACGCCAGCAAAATCTGGACTATCTAATACAGTATCTGTAATCATTACAGGATCACCATATACAACGTTAATAACGCCATCTGGTACACCAGCTTCTTTAAAAATATCTACAATCACTTTTGCAGAGAAAATTTGACTGTCGCTTGGCTTCCAAACCACCGTGTTTCCCATCATAGCGGCACTTGCAGGTAAATTTGCTGCAATCGCTGTAAAGTTAAATGGTGTAATAGCATACACAAATCCTTCCAGTGGTCTGTATTCAACACGATTCCAAACACCTTCTCCCGAATCTGGTTGCTCTTCATAAATTTGAGACATGAATTCTACATTAAAACGTAAAAAGTCAATCAACTCACAAGCTGCATCAATTTCTGCTTGGTGCACTGTTTTAGATTGTGCAATCATGGTTGCAGCATTAATTTTTGCCCTGTATGGTCCAGCGATCAATTCTGCAGCTTTTAAAAAGATAGCAGCGCGTTGTTCCCATGTCAATTGTGACCATTTTTTTCTAGCTTCTAAAGCACTTTCAATGGCTTGAGTTACATGTTTCTTTTCCGCTAAATGATACGTTCCTACAATATGTTGATGATCGTGTGGAGGCGACATTGTATTGGTGTTTCCAGTTCTTACTTCTTCGCTACCGATGTACATAGGAACATCAACATTTGCATTGAAATATGTTTCATATTGAGCACTGACAGCAGCTCTTTCTGGAGTTCCAGGTGCATACGATTTCACAGTTTCGTTAATTGCAGTTGGAACTTGAAAAAATCCTTTTCCCATTGGTTATATTTTTAATTGTATTTGATTAAAATTTTGAGGTGCAAAGATACAAAAAAAAAGCACCTTAATCCCAGCGATCATTTTTTATCACGTAAACCTGTTTCTACGGATTCTGAAGTCGTTTTTTTAAAAAAAAGGATCACAGTTGTAATTTGGGTAATATCTAATGAAATTTTTGTAAGTTGCTAAATTAAAGTCAGACAAAAGGGTTTTATGTGTACAGTTAGTTTTATATATAAAGGAAATGCAGCATTTGTATTAACCTCTAATCGAGATGAATCACCAGTGAGAGATACAGATAAACCTAGCGTTTACGACATATCCGATACAAAAATGGTTTTTCCAAAAGATGTAATTGCTGGAGGAACTTGGATTGGAGCAAGTGATAAAAAACGAGTTGTTTGTTTATTAAATGGCGGTTTTACACAGCATAAGCGTTTACCAGAATATCGTCATAGTCGCGGTGTAGTAGTAAAAGATTTTTTAGCAGCGACAAATATTGTTGAAAAAGTACAGACGTACAATCTTGATTTGATAGAACCTTTTACCATTGTGATTGTGGACTGGAATGAGACGCTACAACTTTTCGAACTGGTTTGGGATGGCACAAAAAAACACTTCCAAAAACTTTCGCTAACATCTCATATTTGGTCGTCTTCTACATTATATACAGAAAAAATGAAAGAAATGCGGCGTGATTGGTTTTCAAAATTTCAACTAGAAAAAACAGTAAATGCCAATTCAGTACTCAATTTTCATAAAACCGCTGGTATTGGTGATCCTAATGTGGATGTTATGATGGATAGAGGCATTGTGCAAACCATTAGCATCACACAAATAGAAAAAGAAGCATCGGTGATAACAATGAATTATTACAATTTAATTAAAGATGTACATAGCTATATTTCTTTCAATCCAATAGTAGCATTGCATGAATAACTCTGGTATTATACTTGCGTTGGCATATCCAGATACCATTGTAAGAACTGCCGAAGAATGGTACTCACCTTTCCTGCGATTTATAGGAATTGGCAAAAAATATTACATTCGTGCGGGGCATGCAGCTTTGGTTTTGATAGAAAAATCCACCGGAACTGTTTCATATCATGATTATGGACGTTATGTCACGAAATTAGCCTACGGACGTGTACGGTCGAAAGTACGTGATCGTGAGCTCGATTTCCCACTGAAAGCTATCATGCACCAAGGTGAAATTGTCAACTTAGACGAGCTGTTGCGATTTCTCGGAAACAATCCAAAACTAACACATGGCGAAGGAAGAATGGTTGCTTCTGTATGCGATCAGGTTGATTATGAAAAAGCTAAAAATTATATCGATTATTGTTTGCGACAAGGCTCAACAACGTACGCAGCTTTTCTGAAAAATGCTTCCAATTGTGCACGATTTGTCACAGATACGTTGATTGCATCTGTGACGAATCCTAAGATAAAAAAACGACTCAAACAATCGACATGGTTTACACCAAGTACCATTGGAAACGTTGTTTTGGCCAATACGACAAAACAGGTATATGAAGTAGTTGGTGAGAGTGTATCTATCTTTAATTCCACATCTCGAAAAGTAACAGTGCGTTGCTTTTTAGATCGATTAAAAAAACACGAACCAAATCTCAAAGGAAATCTTGAACCAAAACCAATTCGTTCGTTAGCTGAAAATGCACAATGGTTATCTGGAGTCGGTTCTGGCGCTTGGTTTGAAATTGAGAAACTTCCCGCAATTACCTATTGTTACCGAATTCGCAGAATTTCTCCATATGGCGATATAGATGTAGATGGAATTTTTAAAGTAAACAATCCAGCATTTGACTTGCAACAACCCTACGAATTCATTCATGATTCCAACTGTTCGTATTGTAATATTCTACAAAATGATACCGTGTTTTATTTTAGCTTTCAACAAGATTTTACTTTAGCCATTGAATAGTTTATAGCGTTTGAATGTCTTTCCTTTTCGGATCAAATACGCGTGATAGGCACTTGGAATATCGTGTGTCCATTTTGGCAAAATTAGAATAATTAAAATCACGTCTAAGTGTGAAACTAAACCAAAAATAATAGTCAGGTACAGCGTAATTCCGCCGTAACCATAACCAATTATTCCAATAAAAGCCGCACAAAGTGTCAATCCCCAAAGTTTAGACAAAAAAGCGTGTGTGCAGGTTTCTTTTCCAAATTTAGAAATACTTATAACGTAGGTTAAAATTTCCATCACAAAAATTAATGCAATACTATACGCGTGCATTTTGATGATTTCTGGATGCAAAATCCACGAACACCAACCAACTGCAAGCCAAAAAATCATATCGGTCTGACTGTCCATACGGCGGATTTTTTCTGTGGAAACATTCAACTGTCGCGCAAAAATACCGTCTAAAATATCGGACAGTAATCCGAGAACAATTAAGCTAACTAATAAAAACCGAATATCAGTTCCAAAAGCATACGTCAATACAATCAAAATAGGAGCGAGCGCAAGCCTGAATAAAATTAGCGTAATAGGAATGTGTTTTTTCATAATGAAGTATTTATTTTCTGATACATACGTCTATATCTTCGTGTATTTCCGCTGAGAAAACCAATAATACCAATAGCGCCTGAACGATGATTATACATATCAAATACAAGATTGTCATCTTCATCCACGGTTAATCGTGTCTTCTTCACATCCAAAGCTCCAAAAACGTATGGAACCAATACAAAGCCTATATTTTTATTTTTTAGATGTAAATACCCATCTTTCTTTAATTTCGTTTTTATAAAACGTTCTCTAAATGCGATGTCGTTTTCAAAATACGTGATCTTTAATTCTTTCTTACTGATGACTTTTAGCTCAACGGTATATTTCTTCATACTATCTAGCTGCAAGGTGTCTTTCAGTAATTTTCGATCAACTTCTTTAAAAAAATTATTTCTTGTCCACATTTGAGAATGATATACTTGATTGACACTGTCAAACCCAATTTCAGTAATATGATACTGACCGTTTAGTGTATGTATATTTCTTTTATTTAATGGGTTTGTATTGTTCAAATTTTTATCATACACGGCACAATTGCTCAAGCAGGATGCAACAATAATTAGTAAGAGTATTTTTTTCATAAGGAATCGATTTAAGATTACAGCTCAAAACTATTGCAATAATTACAAGATGAATCGTAGGAATAGCAATTGAGAATCTTTATTTTTGTGAAAATCGCAAATAATATGCAGGAATTCTTTCTCTCTAAACTAAAAGACGCGTTACCCGCGAATGTTTCCTTAATTGATACCGTGGCAGAAATACTCGACATTAGTTACGATGCCGCACACAGACGTACGAGTTTGAAAAGTAAATTATCGTTGGAAGAATCTATAAAACTGTCACATTATTTTAATATGTCTATCGATCAATTATATGGAATTGGCTCGCAAAATATCGTTGCTGTCGAAAAAACACAAATCATAAAATCGCAATCAGAATTGGAAGCGTATTTTGTGGCTTCTCGTGAAAATTTACAGCAAATATTAGCGATGAAAGGTTCTGAAATCATTTACTCCGCCAAAGATTTACCTATATTTTATACAGCTTCCGACAATGTATTGTCACGATTTAAGATGTTTGTATGGTTGCAACTTTTAAGTGAAGAGCAAAAAGTCATTGCCTTTGAAAACTTTGCGCCGTCGGTTTCATTAGTTGCTGCAGCTTCTCGCTTGGGCGAATTATACGCGAATTTGAAAGTTACCGAAATTTGGGACGTCACCACGATTAATAGTACGTTGAAACAAATTCACTTTTATTACAAATCTACATTGCTCACAGAAACGATGGCATTGCGATTGTGTGACGATTTAAAAAAATTAGTGGAAATGATCGAAGAAAAAGTCGCGAATGATACACAGTACAAACTATATTACAATGAATTACTGTTGATGAACAACACGGTTTTAGTCAAAACACCGATGATCAAAACGTTGTTTGTTCCGTATACGATCTTGTCGTATTATAAAACAAGTGACACGCAAACTTTAGCACAAGTCGATCAACATTTAGAGCGTCAAATGCGAAATTCAAAGCTTTTATCTTCCGCAGGAAAAAAAGAACAACGTATTTTTTTTAATAAAATGTATAAAAAAATTGAAGCATTGACCTATTTGATTGAAGCTGAAAATGTGTTGGACTTCGAGTAATGTTTAAGGGAAATTTTAAATCGTAAATGTTAAATTTTAAATTAAAAAAACACTCTTGTCCGACAAAAGATTAAAGACCGCTTCGCTTCGACAAGCTCAGTGCAAGCGCTGTTAGATTATAGAGTATAAACTAATTTAGTAACTAATTGAAAAACAGAGCTTAGAATTATATGCTTCTAATACTTACCAAAATTATTTCATTCCTAATGGAGATTTACTAAAAGCATGGTGGTTTGGCAAAGATGCCTTTGAAAGTCATTGATAATAATGTTTTAAAAGAATGTTAAAGATTTTATCGGACACTAATGTTAAAAAAACAGAAAACATTGAAAGTTCAAAACGTCACTTCGAATGATTTTTCGCAATGTGTTACATTGAGTAGAGTCGAAATGAAATGAAGAAAAATTGTATCGAGAAGTACTCTATTATCCTGAAACTGAAAATATCGAATACTGAATAAGGAATATTGAATGTAGAATTTTTTTAATTTTAGACCTTGAACCTTGAACCTTGAACCTTGAACCTTGAACCTTGATCCGAGCATTGAGCGGAGTCGAAATGCGAAATACTAATTCAACGCAAAAGGAGCACTCAACTTAAATGTCGGAATAAAAACTCTAAACTTATTGGTAGTGGTGAAGTTGACCATATTGTAATGACCGCGCATCGCGCCAATTGGTGATGAAAGTAAACAACCAGATTGGTATGTGTGTGATTCTCCGGGTTTTAACACTGGTTTTTTGCCAATGACACCTTCGCCATCAACAAGTTCAACACTATTTAAAGCGTCAAAAATTTGCCAATGTCTAGATGTTAATTGTACGGAGTCTTTACTTTGATTTTCAATCGTGATTTGATAACCAAACGCAAAGTGCATCTTGTAGTTTTTAAAGAATGTACCTTCAAAACTCGTCTGTACGGAAATTTTTATACCTCTAGTTACCTGTTGAATCATCTGTGGTTTGTATATAAATAATTGCTAGTATTTTACGGAACTATCTCATAATACAAAAGCAATACACTCAAAAATACGAATTTTCTATTTACTTTATTCAAAGTCGTTAAAAAATTAACGTTTTCTGCGTAAAAACTATATTTAATTTTTAATTACGCTCGAATTTGTGGTTCCAATTCCAATAATACTATCGTATACATCGCCAAACTTTCGAAAATATACAATGATTAAATAATCGTTTTCTGTTTCAAAATTTGAACCGCTAATTTTAGTTGTATCTACTTCGTTTTTATCATTTACAACTACATATCTATAATTATAAAATCCTTGTTTTAATAAAATTTGTGCTTCGTATAAATCTGTTTCTGAATTATATAGCATTTGATTTTCTTCCGTTAATTCATAATTATTAAAACGTCCGTACACATATACTTTGCTGTTTTCTAAAGGCATATAATTGGCAAGCGAAAAATGAATCATAGCATAATCTGCTTCAATAGAAGGATCTGTTCCTTGAATCGTATTGATTAAAAAATCACCATTAATATCAGGATTGAAGGTATAGGGTTCGTTCGCACGTGTGGCATCGGTATGCAAATAATTGTGATACACATCTCGCAATTCAAAATTCGCAACGCTTACATTTCCGCCCCGAATTTCTTTATTCTCAAAATTGTAAAACTCGTTTCCACCGGGGAAACTGGTTTCCGTATTATATCTGTATACCAATCGTGTGCCTAAGGTATATTGTGGTTTAATGTTTGTAATTGCAGTACTCCACTGATAATTTTGCAAAATAGCCACTTTTATCTCACGTTCAAAGTTGCGCAATGAGAGGCTTGGTAAATTAATCTCAAACTGAATCAACTGATCTTGTTGTATTGTGTTGAGGTCACGTGTTCTGTGTACAGCAGCTCCGACACCTACGGTATTTTGATAGACTATAAACTTTCTGGAAAACATCAATTCATCATCATCATTATAAATGGAAAGCATATAATTTCCCGTCAATAATAGCGTGGTTAAATTATTAGGAATCGTTAATCGGTAATTGGAATATAATTGTAGGGTTGTAAATGAATTTTCATAATTGATAATCCGTTGATTGTCAAATCCTCTCATATATTGTGCTTTCGACAAGTTAGAAGGCGTCCAATCGTAATTACAATGTACAATTTTATAATAATAATCTTCTTCATTGCCATTAATATCATCAAAAGTAACATTGAGTGGTTCGCCTAATAGAAGTACGGGAAATTGATCGCCCTTGTTTGTACCTTCAAGTTCAATACTTTTTATAAAGTTTGGAGGCGCAACTTCCTCCAAAGGTTTAACTTGTGCTTGTAGACAAAAGCTTACAAGTAGTGAAAATGCTAAAATATAAATAATGCGTTGCCTCATATAGATTATAATTTCTGTAAAGATACGCAAAATGTATGCCCAAACCAGTTTCTACGGTTTGTGGGGTTTAATCGAGTAGCGAAACGGTTAATTTAGAATGAGTATAAATAAATTTTATAGTGATGTAATGGTTTTTAGTTGAGTGTATAAATGCTTAAATTTGCACGTTTTTTAGTAAAAAAATCTATAACTATGTCCAAAGACATTCGCATTAAAAAAGGCTTAGATATTAAGCTTGTTGGCGAAGCAGAAAAAATTACAATTCCAGTAAAGGAAAGTAGTTTTTATGCGATAAAGCCCGAAGATTTTCACAGTATCATTCCTAAAATGTTAGTGAAAGTTGGTCACAAAGTTAAAGCCGGCCAGGCTATATTCCATTCTAAATCAGACGAAGCATTACTTTTTCCTTCTCCCGTGAGTGGAGAAATTGCTGAAATCATTAGAGGTGCAAAGCGTAAAATTCTTGAAATTAGAATTTTAGCAGATGCAACTCAAGAACACCATGATTTCGGTAAAAAAGAGGTTGCTAAAATGTCTGGAGAGGAAGTAAAAGCGCATTTGCGTGCTACCGGATGTTGGCCATTTATCAAGCAACGTCCGTATGACGTAATTGCTAACGCAGAAAAGTCGCCAAAAGCGATTTTTGTTTCAGGACACAATAGTGCTCCTTTAGCGGCGGATCTCGATTATGTGTTGGCAGGAAAAGAAGCAGCGTTAACTGCCGCGTTGACCGCATTGACAAAACTTACAGACGGAAGCGTTCATATAGCTACTAAGAAAGGTGGAAATTCTCCATTGGCAAATGTAGCAGGAACGGTAAGTCATACAGTTTCTGGACCGCATCCATCAGGAAATGTGGGAACACACATTAACAAAATTGATCCTGTAAACAAAGGAGAAGTTGTTTGGACAGTTGCTGCACAAGATTTAGTGATTATTGGAGAAGTATTACTTACGGGTAAATTCAACGCTTCACGAACAATTGCAATCACAGGTTCACAAATCACAAAGCCAACATACGTAACTGCTATTTCTGGTGCAGCTATCAAAGATCTTGTTGCAAACAACATCAACTTAGATAACACGCGTATAATTAGTGGAAACGTATTGTCAGGAAAGCAACAACCAGAAGAAGGTGCTATCGGATATTACGATAACCAAATAACGGCAATTCCAGAAGGTGACGATTATGAATTCTTCGGATGGAACAAACCTGTATTTAATAAAGTAAGTACCTCAAGAGCACTTACCTTTTCTTGGTTAACACCAAATAAAAAATACGATTTGAACACCAATACAAACGGTGAGCATCGTGCATTTGTAACTACTGGAACGTACGAAGAAGTATTTCCATTAGATATTTATCCAATGCAAACACTAAAAGCTTGTATGTATGCAGATTTAGACGAAATGGAAGCTTTGGGTATGTATGAAGTTGCTCCTGAAGATTTTGCATTGACAGAATTTGTGTGTGTTTCAAAGCAACCACATCAAAAAATTATTAGAGAAGGTTTAGACTTAATGCTTAAAGAAATAGGATAACGCTATGAGCTTAAAAAGTAAATTACATAATTTAAAAGAGAAGTATAAAGGCACCAAAATGGCACCAGCGTTTAACGCGTTGCATACGTTTTTGTACTTACCTAATGAAACTACGCACAATGGAACGCACATCAAAGTAGCGGACGATTTGAAGCGTACGATGAACACCGTCATCATGGCGTTAGTTCCATGTTTAATTTTCGGAATGTTCAATGCCGGGTATCAACATTACTTAGCATTAGGACAAATTGAAGCTGCCAACGGATTTTTTGGTGCTTCCTTTTGGACCATTGATAACTTATTGATTGGTGCATGGCAAGTATTACCATTGGTTATTGTTTCTTATGGTGTTGGATTGGCTGTTGAATTTTTATTCGCAGTGATCAAAGGACACGAAGTAGAAGAAGGATACTTAGTAACAGGAATGTTAGTTCCATTAATTGTTCCTGTAGATATTCCATTATGGATGCTTTCAGTAGCTGTAATCTTTGGAGTTGTTATTGGAAAAGAAGTTTTCGGTGGAACCGGAATGAATATCTTAAACCCAGCATTAACTATTAGAGCTTTCTTATTCTTTGCCTATCCAACTTGGATGTCAGGTGATAAAGTTTGGGTATATGATGCGGTAAACAGAGATAAGTTAATTGCTGCAGGAGAAAATGTAGATGCAATCTCAGGGGAAACATTGCTCGGTTTTTATGCGAAATCAGGACAGGAATTAACCATCGCAGGAACGAATGGTGGATCGGAAATTGTAACCACTTATGGCGATAGAGCCGCAGAATTATATTCATACTCAGACATGTTCTTTGGTTTAATACCAGGTTCGGTTGGAGAAACGTCAAAACTATTAATCATTTTGGGTGCATTATTCTTAATCTTTACGAAAATCGGAAGTTGGAGAATCATGTTGAGTACTGTCATTGGTGCATTAGCAATGGGATTAATCTTTAACGGAGTTGTAGATGCAGGATGGATTCCAGAAACAAGCAAGTTCTTTGGATTGATGAGTGTTCCTTTCTGGCAACACCTAATTATAGGTAGTATCTTATTTGGAGCAGTATACATGGCAACAGATCCTGTAACTGCCGCGCAAACGAATAAAGGAAAGTGGATTTACGGATTCTTAATTGGTTTTATATCAATTATGATACGTGTATTCAACCCAGCATATCCAGAAGGTGTATTCTTAGCCATCTTATTAATGAATGTATTTGCACCAACCATTGACCATTATGTGGTTCAAGGAAATGTAAAGAAAAGAATGAAACGTCTAAAAGTAAAAACAGCTTAACGATGGAAAAGAGAACAGATAAAAATTCATATACCATACTATTCGCTATCGGAATGGTGTTGGTAGTTGGTTCGCTATTAGCGTATTTAGCATCCGCACTAAAACCAATGATTACTGAAAATGAGCGTTTAGAAAAGCAGCAAAACATTTTGTATGCAATGGGCGTAAATAATAATGATGGAACAAGCGCAAACTTTGTATCTACAGAAGAAGCTCCTAAATTATTCAATCAGTACATCAAAAAGCAGCTAGTCATTGAAAATGGAGAAGTAAAGGAAGATGAAAAAGCTTATTTAATAGACGTAAAAAAACAACAAGCAAACGCAAAAGCTGGAAAAGTTAGAAGATTACCTTTATTTGTTGGTGAAAAAGATGGGAAAACATTCTATATCGCGCCAATTAGAGGAAAAGGACTTTGGGATGCTATATGGGGATATGTAGCTTTAGATGAAAATATGGTAGTACAAGGCGCCTATTTTGATCACAAAGGAGAAACACCAGGATTAGGAGCAAACATTAAGCAACGTTTCTTTATGGACGATTTTATTGGAGAGTACTTGTTAGATAAAGATGGGAACTTCAAAGGAATTGTAGTTGCCAAAGGAAACGCAGATCCTAAAAATATAAACAAAACCGATAATGAAGTTGATGCCATCGCAGGAGCAACTATTACAGGTGACGGAGTTACAGCAATGATCAAAAAAGATTTAAAACTGTATTTACCATATTTTCAAAACTTAAAAAACAAACAATAAGTCATGGGAAAAGATAGTAAGTTAATTTTAGACCCATTAGCAGATAATAACCCAATTACCATTCAGGTATTAGGAATCTGTTCTGCGCTGGCAATTACAGCAGAACTTGAAGCTTCTATTGTAATGTCTATATCCGTATTATTTGTATTAGGAATAGGAAACGTAGTCATCTCTTTAATGAGAAACATTATTCCTTCGAAAATTAGAATTATTGTACAGTTAATCGTTGTGGCAACGTTGGTAATTATTGTTGATTTAGTCCTAAAAGCATTTGCTTATGAGCTAAGTAAAACACTTTCAGTATTCGTTGGATTAATTATTACCAACTGTATCATTATGGGACGTTTTGAAGCATTTGCTCTAGGAAACGGGCCTTGGAGATCATTCTTAGACGGAATTGGAAACTCATTAGGATATGCAATTATATTAATCATTGTAGGATTCTTTAGAGAACTGTTGGGTTCAGGAACATTATTAGGATATCCGGTATTAGGAAACCCAATTCCAGGTGAGTTATCTGGTTTGTATGCTTATGGATATGAAAATAACGGTTTCATGTTATTGTCACCAATGGCATTAATCGTGGTGGGAATTATCATTTGGATTCAACGTACAAGAAACAAAGCTTTAATAGAAGACTAATCAGTACACAGTTCAAAGTCGCAGTAGACAGTATGGCTGTACACTGAGACTGAGACTGAAAACTTAAAAAATATGGAACATATAGAATTATTTTTCAAATCAATATTTATAGATAACATGGTATTCGCCACTTTCTTAGGAATGTGTTCATACTTAGCGGTATCTAAAAAAGTAACAACTGCCGTTGGACTTGGAGCTGCTGTTATTTTTGTACTTGCCATCACAGTACCATTAAACTGGTTACTAGATCAGTACATCTTGCAGCCAGGTGCATTATCTTGGTTAGGCGCAGAATATGCAGACTACGATTTAAGTTTCTTGTCATTCATCATGTTTATTGCAACCATTGCAACCATGGTACAATTGGTAGAAATTATTGTAGAGAAATTTTCACCCTCATTATACAACTCACTGGGTATCTTTTTACCGTTAATTGCAGTAAACTGTGCAATCTTAGGTGGGTCATTATTCATGCAGTCAAGAGAAATCGAAACACTTGGATTGGCAACTACCTACGGAATTGGTTCAGGAATCGGATGGTTTTTAGCAATCTTATCTATTGCAGCAATTCGTGAAAAAATCAGGTACTCTAACGTGCCGCCAGCTTTACGAGGATTAGGAATTACCTTTATCATTACAGGATTAATGGCAATTGGATTTATGAGTTTTGGAGGAATGTTAACAGGTGGAGATGAAGAAGGAGAGGCGAAAGAAAAAACAGCTCAGATCGAAACTGTACAAGACAACAGTACTACAAATGAAATCGCTAACAATACAAAAGTAATTGAGTAATATGATATTAGCAGCAAGTACATCAGGAACAGTATTAGCAACCGTAGCAGCCTTTTTACTAATCACTTTAGTATTGGTTTCTTTATTGCTATTTGTTAAGCAAAAATTATCACCATCAGGACCTGTAAAAATTACGATTAATGGTGAACGTGAAATAGAAGTAGCTTCAGGAAGTACACTTTTAACTACGCTAGGAGCAGAAAAAATATTTTTACCATCTGCTTGTGGTGGAGGTGGAACCTGTATTCAATGTGAATGCCACGTATTAGAAGGTGGTGGAGAAGCATTGCCAACAGAAGTTCCTCATTTTACACGTAAAGAATTAAAGCACGGCGCACGTTTGGCTTGTCAAGTAAAAGTAAAGCAAGACATGAACATTACCATTCCAGAAGAAGTATTTGGAATTAAAAAATGGGAAGCAACGGTTGTGCGTAACTATAATGTAGCATCATTCATTAAGGAATTTGTAGTTGAAATTCCAGAAGATATGGGATACAAAGCAGGTGGATATATTCAAATTGAAATTCCTCCATGTGAAATAAAATACAGTGATATTGATATTACTGCGCATCCAGAAGAGCATGAAACTCCAGACAAATTCCAAGCAGAATGGGATAAATTTGGATTATGGCCTTTAGTGATGAAAAACAACGAAACAGTAGAACGTGCATACTCTATGGCTTCTTTTCCAGCGGAAGGACGTGAAATTATGCTAAATGTTCGTATTGCAACGCCGCCATGGGACAGAGCTAAAAATGCTTGGATGACTGTAAACCCAGGAATTGCATCTTCGTATATATTTGCTCAAAAACCAGGAGACAAAGTAACGATTTCAGGACCTTACGGTGAATTCTTCATTAATGAGTCAGATTCAGAAATGTTATATGTTGGTGGAGGAGCAGGAATGGCACCGATGCGTTCACACTTGTACCACTTATTCAAAACCATTAAGACAGGAAGAAAAGTTACGTATTGGTATGGAGGACGTTCGAAGCGTGAGTTGTTCTACATTGAACACTTTAGAGAATTAGAAAGAGACTTCCCGAATTTTAAATTCTATATGGCACTTTCTGAGCCAATGGAAGAAGATAACTGGAAAGTAAAAAAAGATATCAGTGATGAAGCTGGAGACGGTTTTGTAGGATTCATTCACAACTGTGTAATTGATAATTATTTAAATCATCATGAGTCACCAGAAGATATTGAATTGTATTTCTGTGGACCACCATTAATGAACCAAGCCGTTCAAAAAATGGGAGAAGATTTTGGTATTCCAGATGAACACATCCGATTTGATGACTTCGGAGGATAAAAAACTTCCTTACAACTATATAAAAAGATCGTTTACAAACCGTAAACGATCTTTTTTTTGTTAAAAATAATAACAACTCAACAGAAGTTTATAAATAGAAAAATAATCTACTTATCTTTAATGCGCTTAATATTAAGATTACAAAATGATTAAAAAAATACTATCACTACTATGTTGCTTTATAGTAGGAATTTCGTTCGCTCAAAAAAAAGCAATCTCACATGATGATTACGATTTATGGAAATACATAAATAATACAAAGGTTTCTGATAAAGGAAAATTAGTAGTGTCAATTATAGAAACTGCTACCAAAAGAGGCGATGGTTATTTGGAAATTTACAATACGGAAACGCAGCAAAAAACAACCTATTTTAACGGATATAATAGTGCGATTTCCAAAGATGAAAAATTTGTAATCTTTCAACAAAAGCCAACTTATGCTACCAAAAGAGCTGAAAAAAAGGAGAAAATAAAAGAGAAAGATCAGCAAAAAGATGTTTTATATATCTATGATGCTTCAAACAATACACTATACGATTCTATTCTGAGGGTAAAAAAATACAACTTGCCTAAAAAGAACAGCGATTATTTGGTCATTGAAAAATTTAAAAACAAAAAAGATTCTATAAAAGGCGATAGTTTGCCAGCTTGGAAAAATAACTATGCGCTTATTTATCATCTAAAAGCAAAAAAGGTAGACACCATTTTTGACATTAAAACGGTAGTTGTTCCTGAAAATGGCACCACCTTCTATTACACTAAAATAGATAAAAAGAATGATAAAAAAGCAAAAGGTGTATACGCATACAATTTAGCATTAGCCTCTCAAAAAATAATAGACACTTCACTGTATAATCACAAAAAACTAAACGTAAACAAACAAGGAAATCAACTCACGTTCATTGCAGAAAGAGATTCAGCAAAAACAGATTCTGTACCGTTCAAATTATTTCTATACAAAGATCATAAACTACAATTATTAGTTGAAAATGAAGAACTACGCTTAGGGAAAAACGAAACATTAAGCGATAAAAGCAGTCCGTTTTTTTCACATGATAAAAAGCGTCTCTATTTCTACTCGAAACTCAAAAGTGAACATACAAAAGACACGACCATATTAGATGATGAAATTCCGCAAGTAGATGTCTGGAATTGGAATGATGAAATAACGCAGCCTAGACAAAAAGCACAGGAAGAACGCTACAAAGAAGACACCCGACTGTATTATTTTGATATTGAAAAAGAAGATTATGTAAAGTTGCAAGATGATGTAATAGATGATATGGTCTTAACAGATAGATATGCTTCCAAGTATGTGTTAGGAATCGATTTGACACCGTATGCAGTAGCGACATGGAAATCGCCTTGGGAACAAGATTATTATGTGATTGATTTGGAAACAGGAAAGAAACGATTGCTTATAGAAAAATCAACTTCCAGAGTAGACGTGACGTTGCATGGAAAATACGGAGTATACTTTGATTTAGCAACGAATGATTGGATTTCTATTAACTTAGAAACGCTTCAAAAACATAACATGACCAAAGATATCAAAGTTGCATTTGAAGATGAAGATAATGATGTTCCAGCTCCAGCGAGTTATTACGGTTCAGGCGGTTTTGATAAAGACGGAAATTTACTATTTTATGATAAATATGATATTTGGAGTGTTTCTTTAGATGGAAAAACAAAACCAAAAAACATTACGAAAAACGGTAGAAAAAAGAAAATACAATTTCGAACAAAAAGATTAGACAGTGAAAATTATTGGTTGGCGAGTTATATAAATGGAGAATTATTGTTAGTTGGCTTTAGTGAAAAAACTAAAACACATGGAATCTATTTACTTAATGATGATGGAAAACTTAAGGAAAAAGTAGAGTCCGATAATTTTACAATTTATAGTGTTCAAAAAGCTGAAAATTCATATGTTCAAGTATTTAAAAAAGGCAATTTTACGCAATATCCAGATGTATATATAACTACAGATAATTTTGAGACACATAAAAAAATTACAGATGTAAATCCGCATCAAAAAGAGTTCAAATGGGGAACTTCCGAATTGGTTTCATGGAAAGCCTATGACGGAACAAAATTGGAAGGAATTGTATACAAACCAGAAGATTTTGACCCTTCCAAAAAATATCCAATGATTGTTTACTTCTACGAAAGAAGTTCTGATGATCTTAATTATTATACAATACCACAACCAAGTGCATCCACAGTAAATGAATCATATTTAGTAAGCAATGATTATATTATGTTTGTCCCAGATATTGTGTACAAAGAAGGACAACCTGGGAAAGATGCGTATAATTGTGTGATTTCGGGCGTAGAAATGATGGAAAAGAAAAAGTATATTGACAGTGATCGCATGGCGTTGCAAGGACAAAGTTGGGGTGGATATCAAGTAGCATATCTCATTACAAAAACAAACAAATTCAAAGCCGCCATGGCAGGAGCACCAGTAAGTAACATGACGTCTGCGTATGGTGGAATTCGTTGGGGAAGTGGATTAAGTAGAATGTTTCAATATGAGCAAACTCAAAGTCGTATTGGAAAAAACTTATGGGAAGGATTTGATTTATATGTAGAGAGTTCACCACTATTCAGTCTGCCAAATATTGAAACTCCGTTACTCATTATGCACAATGACAATGATGGAGCCGTTCCGTATTATCAAGGTATTGAATTATTTATGGGAATGCGCAGATTGCAAAAGCCAGCATGGTTATTAGTATACAATAATGAAGCTCATAACTTACGAAAAATGAAAAACAAACAAGATCTATCTATCAGAATGATGCAATTTTTTGATCATTACCTAAAAGATGCACCTGCACCAATGTGGATGACCAAAGGAGTTCCAAGAGCGGAAAAAGGAATCAATTTTGGATATGATTTAGACAAAGAATAATTAATGACAACAAAGCAGTTTATAAAAAGATACGATGCTATACAATCGTATCTTTTGTATTTTTAACCATAATATAAATCATCATTAAATTCGGAAAGCTCTAATTCGCAAACTACCTTTGTGTTTTATTGACTCATCGATAAAAAAGGTATTTTATCGAGATTTATCACAAAAAATAAAATAATAATAAATGGTATCAAGAAACCAATATTTTCGTAAGTGTTGGTATAGTGCTTCTTAATATGGAAAAGCTGACAAAACAAGAATTGCATAACCTAGCGATGAATATCGTGGGAAAAGAACTGGAAGAAAAAGGATACGAATTTTTAGCTGTAAACAGTACGCTTAACAAACATCCCCAATTTGTTTGTATAGATAAGCATAACAAAAAGAAATTTGTACTTGTAAAAGCGGTTACCTATCCTGAAGATCCGAAAGAATACGATATCGTTTGGATGGAAACATTCAAGCAACACGTAGAAAAGTTTGAAGCCGAATTATTCTTTGCAGGTGTCGGACTCGGAAATGCAGATAATCCATTAGAAGAAGTACTAAAAAATCAGCCATACATACTAGATTATGATGGTTTAATTCAAATAACATAAATTATGAAAGCAGTTACATTGCCCCTATACATGTGTATAGCTTTTTTACTAACATCTTGTATTGACAAGCCCAAAGATGTAATCATGCAAACCAATACAGGTTTTGCATTAGGAACTACCTACGCCATTCAATATGAAATTTTGAGTGAAGATGAAAATTACAGTGAAGACATCGAAAATGTATTTCATGAAGTAAATCAATCCATTTCCGCATACTTACCAACCTCCGATATTTCCAGAATCAATAGAGGAGAAAAAGATGTTGTTATTGATGATTATTTTAAAACGGTATATGACTTTTCAAGAGAAGTCTATGAAAAAACAGATGGATACTTTGATCCTAGCGTCGGCGCTTTAGTCAACGCTTGGGGATTTGGTCCAGAAAAACCGATCAATAATCTAAGCAGTCAACAAGTAGATAGCATTATGGCGTTTACGGGTTTTTATAAAGTTAGAGTTACCAGTGAACGAAAAGTTGTAAAAGATCATCCTTCGGTAACGTTTGACTTTAACTCGTTAGGAAAAGGATATGCAATTGATCTCATTGGTAAAATGTTTGATGAAAAAGGAATTAAAAACTACATCATTGAAGTTGGCGGTGAAATCTTAACCAAAGGAAAAAATACACACAAAGTAAAAAAATGGACCGTAGCTATTGACAGTCCAATACAAGATGCTGACGAGCGCCAATACATTGAACTCATTACACTTGAAAATAAAGCAATGGCAACCTCTGGAAACTACCGAAAATTCAGAGTTGATCCAGAAACTGGCGATCATTATGTACACATCTTGAATGCAAAAACAGGATATCCAATGAAAAACAATGTATTAAGTGTGTCGGTTGTGGCAGATAATTGTATGAAAGCTGATGCGTATGCAACCGCTTTTATGGTCATGCCTTATGAAAAAACAAAGGAACTCCTAAGCAAACTAAAAGATGTAGATGCGTATGTTGTGAGTAAAGACGAATACGGAAACATTCAAAAATATACTACAAAAGGGTTTCAAGATTTAATCATCAAAGAGTAAGTCTATTTTTACGTTAATTGCATATTAATTAGGGTTTTAAAGTACAATTAGTCAGGTTTTTTTGAGAATATTTGAATCTAAATAAAAGTACCTTGTGTCATTAACTTTTTAAAATTCAAAATCATGAAAAAAAAGAATTTACAACACAACGGACTCAAATTAAACAAAAACTTAGTTTCTAACCTTTCTTCGGACGAAGTAAAAGGTGGGGGAAGAAGAACATTCTCATGTTTTGCTGATGCAGACACCAATTGTGGAGCGGCTACAGGAACCTGTCAGACTGCTTTAGGTTGTCCATACACAAATGGCTGCGCTCCAACAGAATTATGTATTCCATCTATCTCTTGTGAGCCAGAAGGAATCTGCTAAGAAGAACCATTTCATAATAAAATAGCCGTTAAGAAAATTTCTTAGCGGCTGTTTTTTTATAATAAAGATGCTATAAATCAACAGAATAAAATGTTAATTAGGGTTTTAGTGTATATTTAGTGAGGTTTTTTACTAGTAAAGATTGATAGATTGAAAGTATCTTTAGGATATAATCATTTGAAACTAAAATCATGAAAAAGAAAAATCTACAGCACAAAGGACTTAAATTAAACAAAAATGTAGTTTCTAGTTTGGAATCAGGCACTGTACAAGGAGGAAGAACAGTTTCTTGTTTAGCAGATGCAGATACTAATTGTGCAACTGACAATTGTGGCACTTTTGGCTGTCCAACCAACGCTTGTCCAACGAATGGCTGTCCACCAACATCAGATTGCCCACCAAGTATTTCTTGTGAGCCACTAGGAATTTGCTAAACAAATAATAAAAACGGCCTTTAGTATTTAAGCTAAAGGTCGTTTTCATTACAAAAAGAGGCAATATAATCTTCATCGTAAAATATTAAAGTAGCCATTTAAAAATATCAATCATGAAAAAAAAGCATCTAAAACACAACGGACTTCAATTAAACAAGCATGTAATCTCTAACTTAAAATCAGCAACTGTAAAAGGAGGCGGAACAAATTCATGCTTCATAAATGTGGATACGGTTTGCGCAAAAACGGTTGGTTGTAACTATACAGACACCTGTCCGGCAACAAATACATGCCCACCAACAGATACATGTCCGCCGCAAACAATCAACTGCCCAAGTTTATTTCTTTCTTGTTCCTGTCCACAACAAGGAATTTGCTAAGAATTAACTTCTTACAATTAAAAAAAACGATCTTTAGTGTAAAAGCTAAAGATCGTTTTTGCGTATAAAAAAGTACCTTTACTCAGAAAACTCAGTATTATATTTTAATTCGTTTTCTTTTAGGAACTTAGTTTATAAAGCAACAGTAAATCAATGACTAAATTTATAGTAACAATCTTTTCCATACTCATGATCGCTTGTTTCGGCAAGAACGATTCAAAGAACTTCTCAAACAGCGTTCAGAAACCCGAAAACTTAATCGCTATTTTAGATACAATAT
The DNA here is from genome assembly GCA_964351775.1 of uncultured Kordia sp. Lineage (GTDB taxonomy): Bacteria > Bacteroidota > Bacteroidia > Flavobacteriales > Flavobacteriaceae > Kordia. Next base: position 44,153 of record CAYGPQ010000027.1, read on the forward strand.
GGCAAAAAGAACAAACGCCCATCCGATTAAGAGATTCGCTGATGAAAATATATGGAGTTGACTCAAAAGAAGCTAACGTTTATCAACAAGAATTTAGAAAAAATCACGCGCAGAATATTATAAAAGTCAAAGAAATTCTTAAAAATTACGGTTGGCCCGAACAAAAAATAATCGGAAATCGCGGAAACAGAACCATTTGTAATGTATTACAACACGCAACGCTAGAAACGCGTGAACACTATATTCCATTGATGCAACAAGCGATGTTGGACAACAAACTAGAGGCAAGATTTCTAGTGCGTGCAGAAGACCGAATTGCTACTGACAAAGGGCAATTACAAATTTATGGCGGACAAATGAAATACTATCCAGAGACAAAAAGTTTCAATCTGTGGCCAGTTTTCGATCCTGTAAACATTGATAAACGGCGTGCAAAAATTGGGCTCGAACCCATCGCAATCTTCCTAAAAAACAGATTTAATTTTGAATGGAATTTGGAAGATCAACTCAAAAGAACGGAAGCATTCGAAAAAGAACGATTAAAAAAAGAATAGCGAAATGTCAAGAAAAGAACCAAGAGGACGATTATTTCAAGATGCTGAATTCGTCTTTGATGAATTCAATGGATTAAAAATAGAACGTTTGATCATTTGTCAAAATACAAAAACGGAAGAACCCATATTGATTTATCTCAAAGTTGAAAACAGAAATTGGCATCAATATTTCTTGGATGCTGGAATTGGATGTTGGGGAAATTGGGATGAATTAGATGCTATGGAAGATGATGAACACTATACATATATTGACGCCACAGAAAAATTAAATCTAAAAGGAAAACAGATTTTGAAAATAGAATGTTCAAAAGATTTTGCGAACGCTAAAATCAGTATTGAATTAGAAAATGGCGAACAACTCATTTTAAAATGTGTACATCCAAAAGTTTTCGATGCGGATTGTGAATTTATAAAAATACCTAAAACTGCTTGATAACCTACTTTAATGACCAAGACAAAATATCTCCTTTTAAACCTTGCTAAACGATAACCTATATAGTACGAACTTTATTCTAAAATGACTATGATGCATATCATTGGTTAAAATAAAGTTTCCTTTTAGCTTTGATTTTATAAGTTTAATCAAAAAAGTGCTTATGAAAACAGCAACTATTACGGGGAACATAAAGACCAAAGAATTTCATAAACCGAGTTGTTTCACTATAAAGCGCATGCCTGAAGCTAATAAAATTGCGCTAAACAGTCTAAAACACGCTATCGATCACGGTTTTGATCCTTGCGGTCATTGTTTAGGTACAAAAGATGAAATCGTAAAAAGATTGGATAAAAAATATAAAAGAATAGAAAGTAGTCCTGTATACTATTTTGGATATTTTTATGGTATTTTCAACGGATTTTCTACGAATGAGTACAGTGGTATAGAAGTAAATATAGATGATACAATAGAATTATTTGCAACGCTTCATCAATGTGCTTTTGAAAATGGTGCATGGAATTTTTCACCTGTTCAAAACCATAAAATTAACATAGCGTGTGATGATATTAATTTTCCATCACAGCAAACGAATGCAGATGGAGCGGCAAAATGGAGTTATACAATTCCACAAGGTTTTGAGCCAGGTGATACGAGTCTGAGGGCAAATTTTAATATAAGCGCAAATCTTATGATGAGTACAGGGAATCTTTTATTCTTTAATGTACCTGTGGGAATAAGTAATATTAGAATTTCACCAAATCCTTTTGATCAAAAAACTAACATATATTTCAAATTAAGTTACGATAAAAGGATTAAAGCTGATATCTACAGGAATACTAATTTCCAAAATCCATGGTCACACGTAAAAAATATTAGAAATTTTAATGATGGAATCCTAAAGGCTAATGATGATGTTTGCTTAGAATGGGACGGAAAGATTGATCATGGTTTTCGTGAAGGAGAATCCGTGGTGCAAGGGAATTATGTTGTAAAAATTGAAGGTGAATTTGGAGAATCTGACACTGAATACAAGGAAGAATTGATAAAGAAACAAGGAATACTCGGAGGTACAGATCCAGAACCAAACCAACCAACAGTATATGTCTCTGATATACGTTTTTCGCCAAATCCATTCACTATCATAACAAAAGTAACACTGAATTTTTTCTTACTAGAAGATGCCAAGGTAAGTATACATATTCAACATATAAACTGGAAATTTAAAGGTGATTGCGTGAAAGAAATTATAAACCATATATCTTTAAAAAAAGGGACTCATTCATACACCTGGGATGGTACAAATAATAAAGGAAATAGAGTTGTTTTAGGAGAATACAAAGTAAGAATATTAGCAAATGACATTCCTTTTGTGAAAGGCGGTTTGCATAAAAAATGGAAATAATACAAAGCCTTTGAGTGCAAGGGAAATCATAACTAATTTTGTGTTTTGTATTATTTTACATTAGTGTCCGATAAAACTTTTCCAATTCTTGTGAAAACGTTATTACGAAAGAATTTCTAAGACATCTTTATCAATCTCTATGATAATTTTTTTTGGTTAAAATAAAAAAAAACGCAAGTATAAGCTTTGTTTTTCAGTTAGTTACGATTTAGTCTTTGTTCTATGATCTAATAGCTCGGCGGTCTTTTATCTTTTGAGAACAACAGTAATTCTTT
>CAYGPQ010000028.1:0-46396 GCA_964351775.1 uncultured Kordia sp.
CAAATAACTTCAATCCATCCAAATTGTTCTTTATGATTTACTGTATTTTCGAGAAACATTTTGTAATTTTCAAGTCGAAAACGAATTTATACTCGTTTTTGTAAAGGTGGAACAAATTTATTAAAAAACCAAAGGTTATACAACGACATTAGTTTAAAATTATGAAGAAAAAATTAGAAGGAGATTTGGTAAGTATTGCGCATCGTATCCTAAAGTTAAAGGGTAGAGAAGACGTAGTTGCATTACATAAAGAAGCGAAGGAAGTTTTTGAAAAATTGTCGGTAATGCTATTTTTTGAAGAACAATTTAAAGATTCTGTACCCGACTATGCAGATTCTTCTTTTTTCCAAACTTTAGAGAATGTATATAATCATGATAAGGTAGAACAAAACGCTGAAGACGATGATATTATTCGTCATAGTCTGGTCTCAGAAGATCCTGAACAAGACGAATTGATTGAGCCATTGATGGAAACCATCAGAAATATGGTGGCGGAAATGCCAGAAGATGATGAAGAAATTGAAGAAGAAGTAACACCATCACCGTCACAACCAAAGCAGCAAACCTTAGAAGATATTTTAGCAGATGTAATGCCGCAGCCTACGTTTGTAAAGAGTGAAGATGCTGCTAAAGAAACTCCTGAAAAAAACGCAACACAAACAGTTACGAAAGAAGCAAGCGCTACACAAACAGAGACAAAAGCTAAGTCTTTGAATGATCGATTGAATACAGGAATTTCTATTGGATTAAACGATAGAATTGCATTTACCAAGCATTTATTTGATGGCAATCAGGAAGATTATAACCGCGTCATTTCACAATTGAATACGACCGAAACAGAAACAGAAGCGAAAGATTTTATTTATAATATGATCAAGCCCGATTATAAAAATTGGGAAGGAAAAGAAGCATACGAGACTCGTTTTATGGAGATTATAGAACGTAAGTTTGCGTAGTTTTTTTTGACTTGCTTAGATTTACTTCTGTATTCAGATAAATAAAGGAGTCTTACATTATTTTTCAAGAAGCTGAAAAGCGTCAGTTCGAGTAATTTTTGTTAAAAAATTGTATCGAGAACAACTCAGCGCGTCAGCATACCAAAATGTTTAATAATTAATATACACCCAACCAGTTTTTTGGATGGTGTTTTCTTGTAGTTTTAAGATATAGAAATAGGTTCCAACTGGCAATTGTTGGTTTTTCTTAAAGAGTACAGTTCCTCGGTTAGACGTTCCATTCCAGTCGTTTGCGTAGTTTTTGGTTTGATAAATAATAGTTCCCCAGCGATTGAAAATAATCAATTCATTATCCGAAAAATCAGTTAAACACTGAATTTCCCAAACATCATTCACCGTGTCATCATTGGGCGAAAAACCATTCGGAATTTGCAAACAATCAGGCATTGTCAGTGCTGTTGCGCTGTTATTTGTCATGTCTAAGTCAATTTCAGCTTGACTGATAATTTCAACAGTATTTACATAATTATCTCCTTCCACAACCGTAACCGTTATGTTTAGCGTAGCCGAATTTCCTGCGGCTAAATTTGAAATCGTCCATACCTGAGAACTTACGTCATAGATGCCATTACTTGTACTATGTGAAACATATTCATAACCATTTGGAAGCGATTCTTCTATGATAATATTAGTTGCATTCACTTGACTATTATTGGTAATTGTAATCGTAAATACGACCGTTTCTCCAATAGAAGGCATGAGATTGTCAACCGTTTTTTGAATGCCTACATCGACACAATTTACAATCGTAACCGTTGCGAGTGCTCTGCTGATTCCGGGACAATTGTTTTCATTGATAACTTCAATTTCGTAGGAGGTATTTGTGGTAAGGTTTGGTGTTTCAAAAGAGGTTCCTGTAAAGATAACCTGATCAGGATTTGAAGTTTCGTACCAATTATAGGTATACAAACTGTTTGGATTGTTAATGATTACCGTGGTGGAAGTTCCATTGCAAATTTCAGAAGTATCAATTGCTAAGTTTACATCGGTGTGAATTTCAAAAATAGTAAGTTGCAGTTCGGTTTCGTCGTCATCGGCGAGTCCATCAACTAAATCGTCTACATCAAAACTTGTGGATGTATCGCTGTCTATATCATTGATACTTGTGGCTGTAATTTCCGCAGTAGTTTCATATTGATTCGTCAATGAAGGATCAATAGGCAAGCTTGTCGCGATAATTTCTGCAGTAAATATGTTGTTTCCAGCGGTAGCTGAAATAACAATATTAGAAAGTTCCCAAATTCCAGTAGTGGTTGTGTATGTTCCGCCTGAATTATCTGAAATATAGGCAAAACCTAACGGATTCAAGTACTGTTCCACAGCAACATTGGTGACATCATCAGGACCGTTATTGGTAGCACTTAGCGTGAATGTAATTTCGTCTCCTTCACAATAATCTGTTTGATTTGGCGTCAATGAAATTTCCAAATCAGCACTTGGCGGAGGCGGCAATACATTGAGCGTTGCAAAAGCATTTGAAGCGTCAATATTATTTAAGTTTAAAAAATTAGTGAAATCATTCGTGTAAAAATCACTTGTAGATGAGGTAACCAATACTGAAAATGTACAACTAGCCACACCATTTGGAAATACTAAATTGGCTATTCCAACAAAATTGTCATTTGTGAGTCCCACAAAATCAGCCGTACAACCATTGCTTTGTACCCAAGATGGATTGCCAGCCAGCACAATTCCTGCAGGTAAATTATCAGTAAACGAAATTCCCGATTGCGCAGCATTTCCGGGAATATTTGTAATGGTAAATGTCAATAAAGAGGTTTCCAAAGCCGTAATTTCGTCTGGCACAAAACTTTTAACTACTTGCGGAGAAATCACTTGAATGCTAGAAATAGAGATATTTGTACTTGGATCAAACTCTCCATTATTTGCAGGATCGGGTTGTACTTCGGCGATAGCATCAAACGAACCTCCATAGTTGGGTGCCATGACGGGAATTCGCAATTGTATCGTTGCATCAGGATCTAACAAAGGAATGATTCCTGAAACTACATTTCCACTGATGTTAAATGTACTTACGCAGGTGGCATTTCCGTTAGTAATGGTACATGTGGGTGTTCCAGTGATGGTAAATGCACTATTGACAGTTGTGGAAAACGTTGCATCTGTTGCCGTTGAACTGATAACGCTGTTGGTAATATCTACAATCCATTCAAAATTAGTATTAATTAATACGGTTGGAACAGAAGGAACTGTTTGTATAATTAAATCTACGCAAGGTGTTAAGTAGCTACTTGAAGAGCTTCCTTGTTGAATACCTAAGCCTATAATAGTGCTCGTAACTGTATTGGTAACTCTTGTTACGGCATCAGAACATTCGGGCGTCCAATTGACCACAACTTCAAATGTAATGGAACTTTCGGCAGGTAATACAAAGTTTTCGTTCGCAGTGATTTCCCAAAAAATATCATTGGCTTGTGTGAATGGAGCGCCAATATTGGCATTTACGACCGAAATACAATTAGCAGTTCCTGTAGTTGCAATACAATTTACAGATTGTAAAATAGCGGTGATATCATTTGTTTGTGACGCTGGAGCTGCACCGAAAAAGTCGCTCACTATTAATGGAAACGGTACTAAACTCGTATTGGTGAGTGTAATTTGATAAGTAATATCTCCCCACGGAATTGGCTCCGTTGGTGAACCACCTAAGGGAAGCACTGGAGCAACTTGTGTTTTTGTTACTGTAAAGTTTGAAGAAGTGACACAATCATCAGTTCCTAAAGCTTGTGGAAGAAGTGTATTTTTAAATTCGTTATTATCATCAGGATTACAATCAATATGTTGTAGCATATTAACGGCACTTCTATAAATTGATGGAATGTCGTCATCGGTAGGACACACAGGTTCTAAATAACGAACCACAGTTCTGGTTACCACTTGTCCGCCAACAGGAATCATAAAATTTCCAACTTCCCAAAATTGCTGTGAAGCTCCAATTGTATACACAACATCTCCACAATTGAGTCCGCCAGAAGCACCGATACATTCTACGGATATAATTTCCCAAGGAAAACCAAGGTTTTGAAAAAAGAATAAAATGGAAGTATCCAACGGGCCATTATTTGTGACCGTAGTTTCATAGGTTACTAACTGATTATAATCTGAAAGAACCACAGTTGATAAAGGATCTGTTTGCGTAGTTGTTATAGAAACATCGGTACACGGACAAGGTGTAGAAAGCAGCAAATCTGTAAGGACAAAATTGGAAGAAATTGCAGAGAGAAAACTACTTTCAAAACTAATTTGACCAAAACTCCGTCCAATAATCAATCCAATATCTTCTCCACAATCTCCTTCAAAATAAGCATACGTAACACTAAAAGTAATACTAGCTTGTGGCGGAAATATAATTTGATCGTTATAGCTGTACATTAGTTGTTGCGGAATTACTTCAATGGCACTTCCGCTAGTCACACCTAAATCAGTGGGACAATCGACACCATTGGTACTTGCAATACACGAAACAGAAATCAATTGAACCAGTGCCGTTCCATTAGCTGCATCTGATTGTATCGATTGAAAAAGACTAAAACTATTAATAGGAAATGTGATAGTACTATTATTGGTAATAGTGAACTCAAAAGTAACCTGATCGCCCCAAGCTGCAATACCAGTTCCGCTTGATGGAGAAACTTGTTGATAATCCACCATAAAATCTATAGGAACATTGGTTACATCCATGGACACAATGGCAATATTACTATTAGGCATGGTATCTATAGTTCCTGCGGGTGGTGTTACTTCTGCAGTCGTAGAAATTCCGCCCAATTCTAACGGAGCTCTTACATGAATTCTAATTTGTACGCTAGCACTTGTAGGCATATTGGGAAGCAAGCCTGTGACTGTATTTGTAGTTCCATCAAACATCAAATTTGTTGCCAAATCTGCGCCGCCAACTGGATTGATACTTTCAACGGAAACAAACGTTAGACCAGCATTTAATAATTGCGAAAATGTAGCATTGCTTACGGCATTTCCCGAATTACTAATGGTAGTTACATAGCTAAATTCTTGAAATAAAAACACACTAGGAATAGAAGTTCCTGTATTATCAATAACATCAATACTGACTGATAAATCAGTGGTTTGACTCCAAATACTTGTAGATATTAATAGGAAAAATAAGTAAAAAAGTCGTTTCATATATTATAAATGATACCCAAAATCTCAAAAGGTTGCGTATTTATAACAATAAAGGTACAGTAATTACGACTTATATTTTTTTAATAGTTATTTTTGAAGGGAAAATTAATAATAACTTCAACTCCTAAACTCAGCATTGATGAAACTTTATATTGTGCCAACACCTATTGGAAATTTACAAGATATGACCTTTAGAGCGGTGGAGGTTTTGAAGAGTGTCGATCTGATTCTTGCGGAAGATACACGTACAAGCGGAAAGCTTTTGAAGCATTTCGAAATTACCACGCACATGCAAAGTCATCACATGCACAATGAGCATAAAACCATGGAGACGTTGATAAAACGTATGCAAGCAGGTGAAACTTTTGCACTTATTAGTGATGCAGGAACGCCCGCAATTTCAGACCCTGGATTTTTACTTACGCGTGCTTGTATAGCCAATAATATTCCTGTGGAATGTTTGCCTGGAGCAACAGCTTTCGTACCAGCGCTAGTCAATAGTGGATTGCCTAATGATAAATTTGTATTTGAAGGATTTTTGCCTGTAAAAAAGGGAAGACAAACGCGATTTAACATCTTAGCGGAAGAAACGCGCACGATGATTTTCTACGAATCGCCACACAAATTAGTCAAAACGTTGGGACATTTCTGTGAATATTTCGGCGAAGACCGACAAGTTTCCGTTTCACGTGAACTCACAAAACTCTACGAAGAAAACATTCGCGGCACTGCGAAAGAAGTTTTAGCACATTACGAAAACAAACCACCGAAAGGGGAAATTGTTGTTGTGGTTGATGGGAAGAAATAATTTTGATTATTGGACTTGCTAGATTTTTTTTCGTCAAACTGAACTCGATTCAACTTCCGCATGCTAGCGCGAGTTTCTAACTCGTGCCAATAAACAAGCTAAAAACATTCGTGAATTCATGGCAACATCTCGATAGTTCTGTTGAGCATAGCCGAAATACAATTTTTCTTCATTTCATTTCATTTCGACTCCGCTCAATGTAACACATTTCGAAAAATCACTCGATGTGACGATTTTAGGAAAAGATGCAAGAATATAGAATAAGCAGCTCACAAGAGTAAGAAACAATTTAAAATTTAACGTTGAAAAAAGTCTAAAAGCGCAGCGATCTTATATCTAATAGCGTTAGCGGTCTAACATCTATCAACCCAAACATCAGCCCGCTTTCTCCAAAATGCCATGCAATGAAAACACGTTCTTATGCACCATACATTTGGTTTTTTTAAACAAGTTCACAACAACCATTTTTTCCTGTTGCATAATTTGAAACACCTTTTCAAGCATTTCGAAATCTTGTGATTTGTAACGTTGCAAACATAAAATATAACGCAATTCGTCTTCGCTTGCTAAATACCGAACACCAGCTTTAATTGCGGCGTGATGACCTTTATCTTTTTTTACATCAATAATTGAAATCGGAACTGTAGCTTCTTCTCGAATTTCTTTCAGTATTTCCAGCGTTTTATCGGTGCTTCCGTTATTTATAAAACAAATTTCTAGATTTCCTTTCTTAGTAAATAAGTCTATAAATTGTGGGATTTCGATTTCCTTTTCATCATTATGGAATAGTATAAGAATTCCTATTTTCATTTTTAGTAGGGTTTAGGGCTATTAGGGGAAAAGTATTGTTTTATGCAGTTTCAAAATCTACATTCGAATTATCTTTCACAGCAACTTTCTTTGTACTTCTATAACACCAAGCTATCTGACCCAACTGTCCAATAATCTTGATAGAATCTTTCATAGATAACTTTGATCCGTCTGTATGAATCCAACGTTTCAAGGGCTTCTCGCACATCATTGCTTTTGCTTTTTCCAATCCAAAATGTCTGCGCATTCGCATAAAAATCTCCACGTCAAACAACCATTTGGTGATGAATTTTTTATCAAAAGCTACATGGATCACATCTCTATGGAAAATCTTCGCGCCACATTGTGTGTCTTTAAAATTCATTGATAAAATAGTTCTAATAATCAAATTGATGGTCATACTGATAATCTTTCGCGCAGATTCTTTTGTAATAGTTGCGCCCATTCTGCTAATTCGTGAACCGCTTACAATCTTAAATTCTGAATTCTCAATCGTAGAAACCAAATCGTCAAAATCTGATAAATCCGTAGACAAATCTGCATCCAAAAACCCAATATAATCCAAACCTTCTTGTTTTGCGATATGCAACATTCCCAAACGAACCGCTTCTGCTTTTCCGCCATTCTTTTCACAATCATACACGGTGATAAAATTTTCGCGTCCTTTTTGCAATTTGTGTAAAACATCCAACGTTGCATCTTTGCTTCCATCATTCACAAAACACAAATGATATCCTGAATTCTTATCAATAAAATCTGTAAACTCTTTACTTAACAACCGTTCAGCTTCATTATAACAAGGAATCACCACACCAACACATCGTTGTTGAATCATTACATTGTTCGTTTTTGCTACGTTTGTTGTTTTTGGAACACCAATTAATCGTTTTACGCGTGCACAAACTTCGTTCAAGCTCAACGGTTTTTTCATATAATCGTTGATGCCTAAATCGAAACCTTTCGTTATCATTTCATCATCTGTATTTCCCGATAAAACCATAATTGGTGTATAATCACCTTTACCTCTTCGAATATGATGTACGATTTCCATTCCAGAAACGGTTGGCATATTCATATCTACAATGACCAAATCGGGTTGAAACGAATCGTACAATTCAATTCCTTTAAAAGCGTTTGTTTCGGTTAATACTTCGTATCCCAATTCGGCTAATCTGCTTTCTAAAGGAATCAACACTAATTTCTGATCGTCTATCGCTAATATCTTCATAATTGATAGTTTTTTTGGAGTTACTTACAGGTCAAAAGTAGGTTGGATTCGCTGAGGATTTTGCTAGAAGTACTCAAAACGAAAGGATCCTTAGACGAAATGCAATTTCCTTTAGTCCAATTAAAAATCACACCGTTTATCTTTACTTCGTGAAACTCGATATTGAAAAGTCGTAAGACGCATTCAATAGTGTAAGTTGAACGAATCCCGCTGAAAAGCGGGATCTTGAAATTTAAAACACACATTTAATTTAAAACGAGAACATTATACTAAACAGATGAAAGAGACGACAAACAAACTATTACTATTAGCACTACTTCTCGGAGTTGTGTTTCATGGTACGTCTATCTTTTTTACGTTAGAAACTACGTATGATGCATTAATCCATGTATTCTTTGCCGATCATTACGCAAACAGTTGGTTTGAACCTTGGAACTACAAATGGTATACAGGATTTACCGTCATGAGTTATCCGCCGTTAGTGCATCAATCTATTGGTGCGTTGTCGTTACTAGGTGGTTTAAAATTTGGACTCTTTACCGTAGCAATTACTGCCGCAATTCTATTCATTACAGGCGTATATCGTTTCTCTTTACTCATGACAGGAAACAAAAAAGTAGCCGGTTATGCGGCAATCTTGGCGGTTTTCTCGTCTTCATTTGTAGAAACCTTGCATATTTTTGGTCAATTGCCAAGTATTGTTGGTATTTCTGTGTTGATGCATGCCCTTCCGGAGATTTATCTCTGGCTGAAAACAGGCAACTATAAATACCTTTTTACGTCGCTTTCGCTGATTGCAGTTACGGTAACTTCACATCATGTAACGCCAATTTTTGGAATGATCTTTTTCATATTTCCGTTGATCGGAATGGTGATCATGGACGCTTCTCGCGAAGAAGTAAACAGTACAAAAGAAGTCACATTTTTAGTTTTCTGGAAAAACTTCTGGAAACTATTCAAACGCATTATAAGTTTCGGAATGTTGTCTTTAGTCGTTATTGTCGGATGTATTCTTCCGTATTGGATCAACTCCAAAAACAATCCAATCACACAAGTACCAATTCCGCACGGTTCACGCGATCACTTTATAGAAATTTCGTCTTCAGGATTGGTTTTCTTTCTAATTCCTTGGGGAATTTTACTCTTTCTAATCCCATACATTTTCTATAGATATTACAGCAAACGCTACCTGTTTTTTGGCTTATCAATTACGTTATTATTCGTTTTAGGAACTGGTGGAACAACGCCAATTCCAAGAATGTTATTGGGCGAAACGGCTTTCAATATATTAACGTTGGATCGCTTTACACTTTGGGCATCCATCATGTCATTACCGCTTTTTGGTGAATTTGTATATCGTTTTGTAGAAGGTGATTTAAAAGTAGTATTGCAAGAAAAATTTGGTGCCATTTACCATCGAATTATCGGTGGCGGATTGGCAGGTTTAGTTGTATTCATGACCATTTTCACGATGAGTCTAGGCTATTTCAGACCTTCACAACCGAAAAAAATAAACATGTTGCCCATTGTGAATTTTCTCAATCAAGATCAACACGATCAATGGCGTTATTTAACACTTGGTTTTGGCGATCAAATGGCTTGGTTATCGGCACAAACCAACGCATTAACGGTTGACGGAAACTATCATTCGGCACGACGTTTGCCCGAACTCACCACACGACCCATAGAGCGTTTGGAAAACTCCAAATTCAAAGGTGTTGCCGGAATTGGTTCGTTGCAACAATTCTTAACAACACCCGAAAAATACCATCTAAAATATATCTTTTCCAACGATAAATTTTACGATCCAATTCTCTATTTCTGCGGTTGGCAACGCTTGCCACAATTGGAAAATGGCGTGATGGTTTGGGAAAAATTAAACGTTGCGCCACTTTCATCGATTCTTCCAAAAGATGAGGTATCAACTTGGCAAAAATTGTTGTGGGGAATTGTGCCGTTTTTAACCTTAATTATTGCGTTTATTCTCAACATTCAACCCATATTTCTGAGGTATATTCAGCGAAAGCGGACAGATGCAGAATCATATTTGAAGTTCAAAATTGAATACACTCAATTTTCAAGCAAATTGGTAAAAGTGAATCATATTTGGGCAATTATTCTAATTGTAATATTAGGAATTGGAACCTATCAATTCTATCTAAAAAATGATGCGCAACGTTCGCCTGAAAATGTAGTAAAAGCCTATTATGATGCGCTCGATTTTAAAGAGTTTGAAAAAGCATATAGTTTCATCAATCCAGCAACTAAAAGCACGATTGCACAATATATGTTGGAGATTTCTTCTACGGACGGATTGTTAAGTTCGTATGCAAAACTAGATGCGATTGAAACCGAAATCATCACGGAAACAGACAGTTTGGCGACGCTGAAAGTCATTACAAAATGGATTACACCATTAGAGAAAATTCAAAAAGTAGACTATAAAACGGTGCTAAAACAAAACGGAAAATGGTTTTTACAACCAGAAACTGTGGAAGCCGATTTGCCGCCAGATCAATTGTTTTCCAACAACGAAACCACCTATTTTAATCACGGAAGAAGGCGCATCACCACGGAACAAACCTATCATGAAGATGTTTTAAAACAACCCGTTTTAGAGATTATTTCGGCGAAATTGGTCAAGCATAACGGACATTACGCAATTGTCGGTGAAGTGCAAAATATTGACAATGTGCCTGCCGATGTGGTTTTAAAAGGAACGCTGTACAACGCCAAAAATGTGGAATTGGCAACGTACAACGCCAAATATCATATCAAACACAAATTGATGCCGAAAGAAGTGACTTCGTTTCGAATCAACTTTGAAGGAATTGCATGGTCAAACACGCAAGATTCCATTCCGAAAACCTTCAATCCGGACGAATTTACGCCTGTGAAATTAACAGATACGCCAACGAAATTCAATTTGCAAGCGGCAGGAAATGTTTCAGGGTTGGATCTATACAAAAATATCGTGTTGAATGAGGTGGAAATCGATCAGAAAACCATCAAAGGAAATCTGTTCAACAGTGGTTTGCAAGAAATTACGGTTCCACAATTATTGGTGACGTATTATAATGAAAACAAAGAATTGTTGTGGGTAGATCATTTGTTTTTAGACAAAGGAATCAGGCAGCAACGAAAACAAGCTTTTACATACAAATTATTGGGAAATGACACCATAAAAATTATTAGTACGGACATGAAAAATTGTTATGTAAACGGTTTGCCAAACGAAGCTATTTCAGCCAAAATACTATCCAACAGAAAACAAGAAAATACATTGCAAAAAATAACGCATTCGGTGTATGAGTATGTGAAAATTGAAATGAACGCGTATATCGGAAATCCAAAATGATGAACTTAAAATATATCGCAGTTTTATGTAGTTTTTTCTTTTTTGCGTCAAGCGCGAAGGAACTCAGCATGGAAACAACCGAAGGAATTCAACTAGAAACTTCCGAACGTGAATTCACGGCTGGCGAACCAATTGTGTTGAAATTCTCGGGAACGCAAGATGCTTCCATCGTATTGTATTGTGCGAATAGTTACGGTTCTACGTTGATTATGCCTGAAGTTAAAAACAATCAATTACACTATACAATTCCATCACAAATCAGTAATAAAATTGGTGTTGTGAATTGGAAATTGTTAGTCGAAAATAATTCACTTTCTGGAAGATTTACAATTGTTTCAAAAGCAAAACCAGTATCCATGGAAACCTACATTGGGCCACCAAGTATTGCTGCAGGCGGAAATGATTATACGATGTTAGTGGTGATTCCAACGGACAAATTGGACAATCCTGTACAAGAAAATACAGCAGTTAGTGTGCAATATCAGTTTTTAGCAAATGAAACAAAAGAAACGGTTTTTACTAAAAATTTAATTGCCTATCAAAATATTTATTCGCCAACAGAAAGTGGTAGAATGTTGTTGTCAACAGAATGTTTGGGTGTAAACTCTAAAGAAAATACCGTACATGTTTTACCCGCGATTTCGACAGATTTTGAAATTTTTGCCAAGCGTTCACACGAATATGCCGATGGAAATCAAATCACGACGTTTACAACTTCGGTGTTGAAAGATGAACATAACAATATTGTCAGCGATGGAAGTTTCGTCACGTTTTACATTACAAATTTAGAAGGAAATCTTTTGAAAACTTCAGGAATGACCATTAATGGCGTTGCAACGGCAAAAATGATGCATCCAGATCACGCCGAAACTTGGAGCGTAAAAGCTTCCGTGACTGGAATTTCGGAAAGCAATACGATTTCGTTGACGTATAAAAAAGTCATGGACGATTTCACAATTTTGTTTTCAGAAAACAACAGAAACATTTCGGTTGGACCGTTGAAAAGCTTCATGAATCAACTCATTCCGGATGGGTTACAAGTGAAATTAATCGTTCGACAAAACAAAAAAATCATCAAAGAATTTCTAAAAGAATCGCGGGAAGGAGTTGTGCATTTTGAACTCAATCCGAACATTTTCGGCAATGGAAACTACGATTTCGAAATCAGAACAGCAGGAATTACTAAAACAGTTCAAGGAAAAAAATTATGGTAAAAACCGATAAAAATATCATGCGAGGATTGTTAGTGTTTTCGTATATCGTCATCATTTCGATGTTAATTTTCTTAATTAGCAGTTCATTTAGTTACTTAAATACGGGCGCAGATAGAAGCAAATTATTCCATACAGAAGTCAAAAAAGAAGAAAACTATGCGCCAAAAATGGTTTGGGCAACAGACGGAAACGAAGGTAGAAAGGTAGATGCACAAACCTTACTTAAAATTGAACATGATTATTTGGATGCTTGGTATGTGCGAAATGTGGCGTATAAAACCAATCAAACTGCTGGAATTGCTGATTATTACACAGATAATGCGCGCAAAAATATTTTTGATTTTATTGAAGAAAACAAAAAGCAACACATTTCAGTAGAAGCGACGACACTTTTGCACCAACCGAATATTGAATTCTTTAGCGAAGACGGACAATTAGTCGTTTTGTCTGATAAAAATGTTGTCGAATATAAGAAGCTTTTCAAAGACGGAAAGTTTGTCATGGAAACTACGGAAACGGCGAATTATAAAGTCATATTATTGTTGGAAGATGGTTTTTGGCGCATTCGTCATTTGGTCAAAGAAACCGTTGTAGATGTTGATAAAACGATTCAAAACAAATCAATTGCCAACTTAAATATTAAAGGAATCAATTACTATCCGCAAGCGACACCTTGGGACATGTTTGGCGATCAATTTGATATGAATATCATTGAAAACGACTTTGACATTATGAAAGCTGCTGGCTTAAATACCATTCGAATTTTTATTCAATATGACGATTTTGGCAAAGCGGAAGTCAAAGAAGAAAAACTACAAAAATTACAACAAGTATTAGATGCTGCCGAAACCAAAAAACTCAAAGCGGTCGTGACACTTTTTGACTTTTACGGAAACTACGAAGTGTTGGATTGGACGTTGACGCATCGACATGCGGAAACGATTGTGTCGCGATTTAAAAATCACAAAGCAATTTTAGCTTGGGACATCAAAAACGAACCGAATTTAGACTTTGAATCACGTGGAAAACAAACTGTACTAGCGTGGTTAGATCATATACTTTTATTGGTAAAATCGATTGATACGGAACATTTGGTTACTATTGGTTGGTCCAATACTGAAAGCGCATATTTATTAAAAGACAAGCTTGATTTTGTATCGTTTCATTATTATGAAGACAAAGCGAATTTTGAACAATCCTATTTAGATTTGAAAGCCAACATACCAAACAAACAAATTGTTTTAGGAGAATTTGGAGAGTCATCTTATGGCGGATTTTGGAAACCTTTTGTAGGTTCTGAACAGAAACAAGCAACGTATTTCAAAGAAATGCAACAAGTTTTAAATGCGCAAAACATTTCATTTATGTCCTGGACATTATATGACTTTGAAGAGATTCCAAGTTCGGTTGTTGGAAGTCGTCCATGGCGCACAAACCCTCAGAAAAAGTTTGGTTTCATTGATAAAGATGGGAAAAAGAAAGCGGCTTTTGAGTTTGTTGTGGAGTGATGGTTTTCAAATTTCGTCACTAGAAGCCTGTTGAGACTCTATTATCTGATCTATACTAAATAACGGTAAAACTAAATTAATTGGAAGGCTTGCTATTTTATAGGCTAACATTCCTCTTGTTGCACCAATTGCTGTATTTAGAAAAACATACATCAAATCATCATCAATAAAAGTTTCTTCGTCACTTATGAACTCAATATCTTCATCTGTAAAGTCATGAATTTTAAATTCAGTAATGGACTCAAGTTCTAAAAAAGATTTTGGATTCTTATTTTTTTTTAGAACATAGAGGAAATTTATCATTACTTTGATTGAAATTCTATTTTTTTTAGGATTTCCCACAACACCAAATCCTAGCTTTATTTTAACTTTTTCACTATCGAAGTTTTCAATTAATTCATCAAACAATTTGTTAGAAAATGATAATTCTTTGATTTCATTAATTTTAATACTAATGCCTTTTTCTTTCATAATTTAACAATCAGCACTTATTAAAGTCTTACTATTATAAACATTAGAATATTTTTTTAATCTAGAGTTTCCTTTATCTAAACGTGAATTAGTTGGCTTATAAAGTTCCTCAATTGATAGAAAAACATAAACTTCGTTATCTTTGTTTTTTGTAGTGTTATCAACAACCTCCAATAATTTATCTTCTAAAACTTCTTCGATTTTAGCTATTGTTTTAAGGGTGAAATTGTGAGAACCAGAAAGCCATTTACTAACTTCCGATTCGCTTTTCCCCAAAGCTTTAGCTAAATCTTTTTGTTCCATAGATTTATTATCTAAAAGAAACTGAATTCTACTAGATAAATCAAAAGTATAATCAACGAAAATATCAATATACTTAGATCGATACTCTCGTATTCTGTCTAGTATGCTATTTCTTTTCATTTTTTATATAAAATTTTAAATTTCCCATTAATTGTTTTTTAAAAATAATTACGTTTCCTTTTTTTAATCTACTATCAAGAAAGCGGTCAATTGTTTTTAATGTCGCAACACATTCATTAAGAAAGGGATTTTCATTATAGGTTTTAGTAGTTTTTAATCCTCCATTACCGAGAATTACTATTTTTTCAGAGATTCTTATCGCATATAATCTCAAATTGGAACTGTATAAATATTCAGGTAAGGCTCCAACTTTATCTTTTTGAGTACCAGCATTTCTAAAATGCCTTGGCTTTGCTCCATTTTCTCCAATTTTGTCTATTACTTTAGATAAGATATTAACATCTTCTTTCAAGCTTTCATCACTTAGAATTTCATCAAAGAAACATTCAACTTCAGAATATTCATTATCAGAATATCTGATTGAATAAAAGTTGACTTTTGAATGTTCTTCAAAAATTTCTATAATTATTTCTTTACTCGAATTCACTTTAAAGTTAAGTACAATATTAGACCTTTGCAAATTAATTTGCAAAGGTTATTAAAATTAAATTCATTTTTAAGTGAATTTGTAAGTTTTTCTTAACAACTTCTTAACAAGTTTACAGTATTATCATTTTAATTCTGCAACAAGTAAGTGTCATAAGATTAAGTGAACTTTGTAACATTTAAATATTTATCAAAAATCCACCAATTCCTTCAAAGAAACTTCCAAAGCATTGGCAATTTCCAATAACGAATAAATCGTAGGGTTTACTTTTCCATTCTCTAGTTTTTCAATAGCTTGTCTATCTTTATGGCAAGCGCGTGCCAAATCAGATTGATTCCAACCTTTCTGACTTCTTAATTCAACAATACGTTGACCAATTTTCTTTTTAAGTTCTTCTTTATTCACAAAAACAAATGTCAACTAATTATACGACAATTTTGTCATATAAAAGTTTGACAAATCAATAATTCATTTTATATTTGTCGTATAATAATATGACAAAATGGAGAAACAAAGAATTTTGACAATACATAACAAATTTCAGCAAAGAGCTTGGAATACTAGTACGAGCGTACCAGAAATTAGATTGGAAGGAAAATGGTTGGAAACGCTTGGTTTCAAATCTGGAAATAAAGTTGTTATTCAACAACAAAAGAATAAATTGGTAATTACGTTGCAAAAGTGATTTTTGGTTTTGAATACACTCCAAGTTCGAGAACATAACAAACTATATCTAAATACATATAATTTAGTGTATTTGTATAATATTATATCTAAATACATATAATGAAATCTTTATCAGAATTTGTAAAAGAGCGTAGAAAAGAAGTTGACTTAACTCAAGAAGAGTTTGCCGATCGAGCCGGAGTAGCCTTGACAGTAGTCCGTAAGATAGAACAAGGCAAAACAAATTTGAATATGAATAAGGTAAATTTAGTATTAAGCATGTTTGGTCACGAATTGGGACCAGTAAACAGCAAAGAGTTTATAGATGAGACAAGGTAAGGTTTAGAATTAACAGATACCCAAATACAAGGTGTTTTTAAACGTATGTTAAATAATAAACCCAAAGCCTTTAAGTGGATAAAAAGTTCTTTTTTATCAGACGAAATGAAGGAATCTTACAGGAATGTTCTGGAAGAACGATATGAACGATTATGTTGAATTTAATGATGTAAGTTAAACCACCAAATCACCAACACTTTCGCTTTTTTTTAGAATAATCGCTTCAAATTCCTCCAAATACATATCCGTAATACGTTCCATTGGAAAAGCTGTAGCAGCTTTGTAATTGGCCTTTTCGAGTGAAATTCGATACGTTTCATTGGTTACAATTGCTTTAATGGCGTTTGCTAAACTATCTACACTTTCAGGTTCAAAAAATTCGCCTCTGTACCCTTCATCTTTTACTAACAAAGCTAAATCGCCCAAATCGGGCATCACAACTGCTTTTCCGTAACTTCCAGCTTGGTGCAACACGCCCGAACTTCCCGTCGTTGAGGTATATGGAAATACCACAATGGCACTTTCGTTGAACAATGTTGCCACGTCCGCTTCTTCCACATACCCTGTAAATGTCAATTGTGGAACATGCTTGTATTGTTCTTGTGCCTTTGCCAAATACCCTGGCACATTTGGATTGTCGGTTCCAGCGATGACGATTTCTAACTCTATGCCTGAAGTTTTGCGAACTTTTTCCACAGCTTCAATCATAGATTCCACTTTTTTATAGGTTCCAAATTTTCCAAACGTCATGATTTTTAAGGGACTTCTTGGTAATTTAAACGAAGGAGCTGAGGCAACTTCAAACGTTCCGTGTGGAATCATTATGATGTTATCCGCTAAGTATTTTGCTTCTAAAATATTTACATATTTATGCATGGTTACGGCAACTCTATCTGCGTTTAATAATAAGCGTGTTAAGTTTGCTCCAATATAATTATAGACTTTTTTCAATAACCAATTTGATGCAAATCCGGCACTAGCTAAATCGACTTCTTCTAAGATATTATGCAATAACACAATGTTTGGAATTCCTTTCATTCGGCACACTAATGGAAGCATCAAACCTAGCGCCGCCGCAATTTTTTTATCGCCAAATTTCATGAATTGTAAGTTGAATAAAACTGCATCTGGTTTTGAACTATTAATCGCTTTCGTTACTGAAATTAAGTTGGTATAGCTGTTAAACTTCCAACATTCCTTCACGGTAATTTTGCAGCCAGCTTCTGTAAAGTTGAGATCTTTTGCGTCTGGAGTTTCGTCCGTTAGCAAAATAATTTCTGTAATGTTTTCCTTCTGGCGAAAGCTTTTCACTAAGTGATATGCGTATTCGTTTAAGGTTACTTTACTTGGTGGATAGGCAGTTACGATTGCTAGTTTCATGTTGCTTAATTTTTAAGTACGCTACAAATGTGCATTTTAAACACCTGAAAAAGAGACGAGTTGTGCCGAAATGCGAATAGGATTCGATGAAATGCAAATAGGTTTAGATGTTGTTTTTATAAAGAGCCAAGAATATAGAATCAAGATTTTAGACTTCTTCTGATGGCATTCTTTTGTGCATAAGAATATGTACTCTTTTCGGAGTAGATCTCGATACAATTTTTCTTCATTTCATTTCGACTCTGCTCAATGTAGCACATTACGAAAAATCACTCGATCTGACGATTCTGGATCGTATAAAAGGGAGAAAAAAATTTAAAATTCAACATCTAGAATTTAACATAACAAACAGTCGAAAAGGTAAGCGTTCTAAGGGCGAAGCGATCTATTTTTATTCTCAAAGAAGAAAAAAGACAACTGTACAACCAACAATAAAACCATGGCGATGATTTGAACATGCACCACTTGTGCTAAGCTTTCATGAAAGAAAACAACCAATACGATTTGAAGCATTCCAAAGATTCCTGAAAGTACTACGGGAATGTATTTGTCTAATGATAAATAGTAATAGGCGAAGATGTTAGAAATGGCAAAAATACCTGTTGCTAACGCATATTTCCATAATAGTGGCGCGATTTCGAGATAGCTTTCGCCAAATAAAACGTGTATTATCTGTTCTGGAAATAGGACACAAGCAAAAATGATGGTCGCTGCAATTGCCCCGATGTAACCAACATATTTTAGTAACACCGAAACGGTTTCTTTTCCTTCTTTTTGTAATTGTACAACGGTTGGTAACAACAACATCACAAACATCCACGCGATGAAATACACAACACGCCCGATTAATGCCAACGAAGCGTACAAACCAGCATCATACGATTCAAAATAGTGTTTTACAAGTAAGATATCGCTGTTGTTAATGATGATTTGTGTGAGTTCATAAAAAGCCGTGATGATGAAAAAATTTCGCACCAATTTGCTTTGTGCAACATCCAATACATTGGAACTTTTTAAAGAAATATTTTTGAATTTTAAAGGTAGCAAGCCAAATAAGAAAGAGGCTAAAATTCCCAAGGAAATGATCAAAGAAGATTCAATATTAAGGAAATATAATAACGCTAATGTGATGAGTAAGCGACTGACCATTTCTGCCTGATACGTCATAGAAAGTGAAACCAATTGTTGCTTTCCTTGAAATATTCCTCTGTTGACACTCATGATGAAATAGAGTGGAATTCCGAATCCGAAAACCACAAACATACTTGCTGATGAGGTTTTGAAAAACGTTTGTAATTCGGTCGCAAAGACAACAATCAACAATCCTAAAATGATCCCTGTGACAATCGATTTTTTATACATATTCGCAGCAAAAGCTTTGAAAATAGTGTCTTCAAACAATACGGAGAATTTTGCCGTTACGAGTTGAAACGTCATTGCCACAAATGATAATACCAATAAAAAAGTAATCAATACGGCGGCGTCAGCAAATTTTTCAGGACCTAAAAACCGACCTAAAAGTAAGTTGTAGACATAATTTCCACCGTTGACCAACAAAGCACTTAACATAAATACATGCGTTGAGGAGATCTTGTTTCTTATTTTTTTAGTGATAGCGATTATAATTGTGATTGTGAGCATGTTTTTATTTTTGAATACTGAATACTGAATACTGAATACTGAATACTGAATACTATTTTCAAAGCTTTTGCGATAATTTCTGCTGCAAATATCTCGGAATCACTACCAAATTAGGCGTGTTGTCGGCGAGATTCAATTTGCTTACGATGAATGATCGGTAGCTTGTGCTTACCTTACAATTGTCTAAAAACAAGATCATGAACACAAAATATATCGTACTTTTTTCGTTCCTATTTATAACTCTTTTTTGCTTTTCTCAAAACATGACAGCAGGATTTACCTATTTGGAAACTGGAAAATATCAACAAGCCGAAACCTTCTTTAAAACTATTTTAGAAGAATACCCAAACAATAAAACAGCACGGTTGTGTTATGGAAGAGCAATTGGATTGAATGGCAATTCTGCGGAAGCGAAAAAAATCTTCACCAAGTTGTTAAACGATTATGCAACTGATTTTGAAGTAAAGTTAAATTATGGCGAATCGTTATTATGGAACAACGAGTTCAATCTCGCGAAAGCGTATTACCAAAAATTAGTACAGGAAGACGCCAAAAGTTTTCCAGCGTTATTAGGTTTTGCAAATACCTTGTCCAATTTGAAAGAATATAAAGAAGCATTAATATATGTAAACAAAGCGTTGGAAGTTTCTCCTGGAAACCCAAATGCGTTGACGTCCAAAAAGTATATGTACTTAGGATTTGCCTATCAAAAACAGCAATTGCAACAGTATACGGAGTCGGAAATGTTATTAAAAGAATGTTTAACGCTTTTCGCGAATGATACAAATGCGTTGTTGAACTTAGCAAATTTATATTTAATCATGAGCGAATTTGAAAAAGCAGAAGAAACGTATAAAATTTTGTTTGAAAATGCAGGAAATTATTCCGCTACAATTTCGGCATTAAATGGTTTGGCGTTGGTTAATCATTTAAAAGGAAAAGACAAAAAAGCGTTACAGACAAGTCAGACCGCTTATGATCGTTTGAATGCTACTTCAGAAACTATAATAATACAACAAACCACAGAACGCTACATTCAAGCATTAATTTGGAATAAAAAGTATGCAAAAGCTAAAACATTAATTGCTGGTTTGATTTCAACACAACCCAACGAAAACTGGATGTTGGCATTACGCGCAACTTTGAATACGTATAAAAGTAATTTTAAAAAGAGTTTGGCTGATTACGATCAGATTTTAGTGAACGATGCTACTTCGTTTGATGGAAATTTAGGAAAAGCCAATGCCTTGAAAGCATTAGGTAAGTATGATGAAGCCTTCGCTTCCGCAGAAAATACCCTGAAGTTTTATGATAACCAGAAAGATGCAACCAACTTTATAAAAGAGTTGAATATGAAGTTTACACCTTTCTACGAAGGAAAAGCGTCGTACACGTTTGATACTGGTGATAACGAAGCGTTTTCGGTTCAGAACAGCGTAGAATTTCCGTTTTCGACTAAGTTTAAAATCCTGGGAAATTACAATTACAGAACCACCAATAATACGGTAACGAACAACAAAGCGACTTCCAATGATGTTTCGGCAGGTTTGGAATATCAATTATTGCCAACTGTGACCTTTAAAGGAACTTTCGGAATTATAGCTGCAAAAGCTGAAACCAACGATTTTACACAATTGTTGGCGGATGTTTCATTGAACATAAAACCTTTCAAGTTGCAAACCTTGGATATTGGGTATAAGCGTGAAATTCAGAGTTTCAACGCCGATTTACTCGATCGTGAAATTGTACAAAATAACTTTTATGCAAATTATAATGTGAGCACGAACTTTAACTTAGGTTGGTTTACGCAGTATTTTTATACGTCTCAGAGTGATGACAATTCAAGACATTTATTGTTTACTTCTTTATACTATAATCTGTTGAGCAAACCATCTTTGAAAGTTGGTGTGAATTACCAATATATTACGTTTGAAAAGCAAGTGCCAAGTATTTATTTCAGTCCTTCGACATTCAACGCTGGCGAAATCTTCTTAAACTTGAACAAAGATGAAGCCATCACAAAGCCAAACGAATGGTTTTACGAACTCACCGCTGCGACAGGTTTGCAATATATTGAAGACGAAGAAAGTCAAAGCACGTATCGTTTTCAAGGGAAACTAGGCTATAAATTCTCCGATCGTTGTTTGGCAAATATCTTCGCAACCCGAAGTAATATTGCGTCTGCCACTGCTGCCGGATTTACGTTTACGGAAGTTGGTATTCGATTGAAGTGGTGGTTTGGGAAGGCTGTTGGAGTTAGGAAGTAGGAGTTTGTTTTAATTTTTCTATTAATTCTACGAATGTTAAATCTTTATATTTAAGCATTGAGTTTATTAAAATTTCTCTAAATCTTTGAAGCAGATTAGGTAATTTTGAATCAATTAAAATTAACGACTTTTCATTAAATTTATAACTGTGCATTATAGAGTTTCTTTGAGAATAACATTCCCATAAAATTCTAGTGTAATAAGGTTTTAGACCTTTGTTATTAATTTTATTCCTCTTTTTGACTAGAAAGTTTATCAAAGGATGATTAACTTCTTTTTCTATCTCAAAAATATTTATTTTTCCTGAAAACACAATTTTATTGAATTCTTCTCTATTCATATTTAGCAGATCGGGAGAAGAATTTATAAAACAATGAATTATATAATTATCTATCAGCTCTTTTTCATTTTTATGTGAACTCAGAACTAAAAAAGAAGAGATGATTTCTATAATATTAATTGTTTTATTAGAGTAAATTTTTAGTAGAGTTTCAAGATAATGCCAATAATCTTTTGGGTTTCTTGAAGTTTCTGCTTTAATGTATAAAGATTCATATTCTAGAAAATGCTGTTTACAATTTATATTAGCTTCTTTTAAAGTATTATAGGGATTGTTTAAAAGTTGTTTCTTACTCCATTCAGAGATGGAATAACTTTGTTCTTTACGACTCCAACGAGAATGGTAATCTTTAAAATCTATTGTTGTTAAGTAAGAATGATTTTCAAATAATGAATTTGAATTACATTTATAATTAAGAAATTCTAATTCTTTTTTAATAATATTAATTGCTATTTGCTGTCCTATTTTTTTGCTAAAAGAATTGATTTTAATAATAGCAAGAATCATATTTTCTTTTGAAAAGAAATCCTTTGTAAAAGGATACTCTTCAGCTTTTATTTGAATGTTCTTTAGTTTGATATGCTCAGGATGATAAAAAGTAACTTGATTGTATTTAAATTTAAAATTTTTATCAGCTTTTATATTATAAATTCTAAAAATAAAATATTCTTTTTTATTCGTTTCTCTAAAGAAGTTGAGAATTCCTTCAAATTGTTGATCGAACGTTCTATTTTCTATATATTCTTTTTTCGCATCTAATAAGTTGTTTTTGTTTTCTTTTAAAAAAGAATTAGGAAAAGGGAACTCTTTAATATCTCTAGTGATAATTTTTGAAAAAGTTTCGATTATATCTTCTTGAGTTTTATTGGTTAACAAGAATTCACTAATTATGATATTAGTATGGTGTATAAAATCACTTTGATGTCTAGAAATATTATGAATACACTTTAGAAAACTGATGATCTCTTTCAGTGATTTTTTAAACATCACCTTTTTAAGTTCAGTACGAAATCTAATTAAACTAGATTTAAAATTTGAACTTTGATTTATCCATTTAACTTTTAAATTAGGTTTACCTTGACTCTTATATTCAGTAAATAGGTTAGAAATAAGAGTGTAGTTTTTATACTCTTTAAAGTATTTGTTATTTTTTTCAAGAAAAGGATGTGACAAGTAAACATCTATATATTTGGAGCAACTATCATTATTAGTTTCAATTTGAAAAATTATTTTTTCAATAAGGGAAAGGTAATTTTCAATATCTAGATAGTCGCTTTTTTCAATCTGAGAAGCGACAAAATTATAATAATCAGCAAAAAAGTTGACTTTAGTTTCAACTCTACTTTCTGAATGAGTAATTTGATGTAGGTAAATCATTTTAATGAACATAAGTTCTTTATTATACAATTCTAAAATATAATACAAATTTCCCACAAACAACAAAAAGACAAAAGAATTACTTCCTTTGCCTTTTTTAATTAACCAATGATAATCATGAAAAAAATTTTTATGAAACTCGATTTTGAGAAGCTTATGAAAGCGCATTCAAAATTGTAAGTTGAATTAACTCCGCTGAAGAGCGGAGCCTTTAAGTTATAAACTATTGCACTAAGAGTTTTATCGTTTTATAGGCCTGTTTGGAACCTGTTATTTGACAGAAATACAATCCGGAACGCAAGTTGTGTCGGTTTAGGGGGATTTTGTTCGAGCCATGTTCAGTAGTAATTTGCGCCTTATAAACTATTTTACCTACTTGGTCGTACATCACAAACTGTACGTTCTCGGATTGATTTGCTGTAAAGTGAATATGTGTGTGTGTTGTCATCGGGTTTGGAATTGCCGCAACTTGTTGTGTTTCGTTTTCAAAACCTGGAACGCTTAGTGTACTTTCATTGGAGAAATATACATCTTGTAAATTCATGATTTTAGTCACCATTTGTCCATTTTCAGAAACCATTGTAAAAACTATTGTCACAACATCATTTAGCTCCATAGCTGAACCAGTTGTTGAAACAAAACTCGACAATGGAATATTGAATTCTTGTTCAGTAGTTGTTAGTGTAATCGTTGTTTTGTATTGGTCTTCCCAATTGGTAATGCTTTGTTTTACAAACGTAATTTCTAAATTTCCTGTTCCGCTTGCGGTGAGATTAAAACTATCATAACCAGAAACATCTACTGCTTTAAATCGTGGCGTTAAAGCTCTATAAGCGGCAACATACGTAGTTGTATTTGCTCTCAACGAAACGTTTCTTTCTATTGGAAATACGTCCGCATCAAAACTGTTTGTATTTTGAGAAACCGTATAATTGTTTACCGTAGTATTGACTTCCGAATCGTCAATTCCCCAAGGTCCATCAGACATGAATACATCATCTGGCGTTGCAATTCCGTCGCCAATTCTGAATCCGATATCGAATAAATTTCCTGTCGGAACTTGTAAATTAGTAATGTAGTTTCCGTTTAAATTTATGGTTGAACTTGTATTGCTGAATTCGCTCGTTTCTGTGGTTCTAAAACCTGCGTCAAAACCTACACTTCCTGTTGCATTTGTGTTTACAATTTGTAAATCTAACATACCATTCGTATAGTTTCCTTTACGAACAAAAACGGTTGGCGGCGTTGAATTGTTGTAGTCCGAAATTGGTTTTTGAACATTTAATAAGTTCAATACTTCTGCTCCCAAAAGGTATAAATCGTCTAAAGAGTTTGACCAAATTTGAAAGTTGTAAAACGTTACATTAGGTTCATACCTGTCTAAATTCCAGTGACTTTCTACAGCGAAGTTAGTATCGTTATTTATAACTTTCGCCGAAAGACTCAACACAAATTCTACCGTATTATCTGTATTTCTGATTAATGATTTTATAAATGCTTGTCCGTTGATGTCAATGGTTGATACCGAGATCAATTCCGCGCCCAACAAACGATCGCAAATATATTTAGTGTGTTCGTACACGCCATTTTCAGTTTTTAATGCTAAAATTGAAGCTATGGAAGTATTATTCTTAATATAATCTACCGAATAGATTTCGGTTGCATTGGTAATATTTATTAAATCTGTAGGCGTAGATTCTATAGCTTGGTCTTCGTTGATAATGTTTAATGGAATAAAATCTGGTAATGTAAAACCGTTCTCACTAGTTTCTGCATAAAATTGTGATCTTGTTACACGTGGCGCATTATTTTTATCGAATGTAAAACTTGTTTTTGCTCTGTTGTAATTTCGTTTATTGATGGCATCCGACAATCTTCCATTGCTTTCCAAACCACCTTCATTAGCGCCTGAAGTTTCAGGATTGATGACATCGCATTCACCATATCCAGAACAGGAAGGATCTTCGCAATCAATCAATCCATCGCCATCATCGTCAATTCCGTTGTCGCAAATTTCTTGTAAAACTGGAGCTGTCGGACAACGCGCGCCATCATTGCTCGCGCTTGAAGGACCAAACGCAAATAAGTTTGAATTCATTGCAATGACACCATCTAAATCTTGTACACGTTGAATGACATAAATAGTGCCTGTTTGATTGGCTGATACATAAAAACGACCAGAATTATCAAAATACACAGCGCCATACGTATAGTTTAAACCCGCTAAGATGGGCACTTCGCCAAGCGATTGTACAATACTCGTTTCAGGATCAATTCGATAGAGAATATTTGTGCCTTTTTCAACAGCGTATAAATTAGTATCAACCGCATTAAAAGCCCAATCGTGAATATTGATATTTTGTGATAAGGTTTCCGTTGCTACATGTTCAGTATACGTTGCAGAAGTTGGATTGACATCTATTTTGTAATAGGTTGTTCCGCCAGCTTTTAAATAGTAAATTCCGTTAGCACTTACATCGCCAACATATCTTCCACTAGTTGGCAATTCATCCACATAAAAAGAAGTCGTTTGAAAATCTTGTCCAATACGAACAATGGTTTTTTCAGGCGAACTCAACGATCCCCAAAGAAATCCATCTGCCGGATTGTACGCTGCTGCATTGATACTTCCAGGTGTAACATCTTCTGCTACTAAATACGAATTTCCAGAAGCTAAATCAATGGAATACACATCATTATACTGAAATAAATATGCGTCATATACACAATTGAATGGATCGTTTTGTGCGCTAATGTTTATTGTTGTAAGTATGCTTAAAAAGAGTACTATATGTTTCATGCTTCTAATTTTATACTACAAAACTAGCTTCATAAAAATGATAAAAGCACGATTGTCGGCGCGATCAGTTTAAGTGTAGACGAAATGCAATTTGCTGTGGATTAGCTTTTGGAATGCTAGCTTTTTGTATCGAGAAGAACTTAGAAATACATTCGTGAATTTGCGACTTACTTCGACTCCGCTCAACAAGCGCGTAGGAATGACAAACAAACGAATAAACAAAAAAATAAATTAACAGGTGAAAGCCACGCAGCGATAGAAACATTTAAAATTTATAATTCAGCATTCAACATTTCCATTAAAGTAAATCCAAACGCTTCATTAATTCAGGACGTTTTGAACGACTTACCGGAATGACATCTTTTTTGATTAAAACGCTATTGTCTTCAATATCAATGATTTTCTTTAGATTGATGATGTACGAACGGTGAATTTTTAAGAACAACGAATCGGGTAGTTTATCTTCAATTTTCTTTAAAGTTGAATGTACGGTGTAGTTTTTATCTTCTGTTTTGATGTGAATGTAATCGCCTTTGGCTTCCACCAAATAGATGCTTGGAATGTCAATTTTTATCAAACGACGATCAATGTTGATGTAAAAATCATTTTCATAAGAATCGCCACTCATTGTTTCAACAGTTTTACGTTCTATGGTTTGATGCTTCTTTGCTTTTTCAATCGCCATTTTAAAACGTTCAGCAGTCATCGGCTTTAATAAATAGTCTACAATACAATCATACTGAAATGCTTCAATAGCAAATTTTGGGTCAGACGTTGTTAAGACAATTGATGGTGGATTTTTTAGTGTTTTTACAAAGTCAAATCCTGTAAAATCGGGCATGTGAATGTCTAAAAAGATGAGATCAACTTCGTTTTCATTCAAATATTTTATGGCTTGCA
Organism: uncultured Kordia sp.; assembly: GCA_964351775.1. Lineage (GTDB taxonomy): Bacteria > Bacteroidota > Bacteroidia > Flavobacteriales > Flavobacteriaceae > Kordia. Next base: position 27,198 of record CAYGPQ010000028.1, read on the forward strand.
TTGCATTTGGAAATTCTTCCAATACATGCAACGAATCGATTTCATCACAAAGCGTTTTTATAATTGTTCTCGCTAGTTTTTCATCATCAATAATAATACAGTTCATCTGTTTATTTTTATTTTATTAATTCGGTCAGATGGAATTCGCATATAAATACATTGGTCGCTAACAATTACGATTATAGCTCATTTCATACCATTAAATAGTTTTTAAATACGCAGTAATTATGGTTAAAATCTTTTCAAAATCTTCAACACCATCCATCTTTTTTTCACGAAGATTGTGCTCAAACGTATTTGCGAATTCATAACTTTTTTCGAGTCCTAAAATACTAATTTTGTGTTTAATTCTGTGCACATTTTCTTCAATTTTTTTGTAATCTTTTTTAGCCAAACTATCGTAATAATCCTGTTTTTCTTCAGGAAACTCCGTTTTGATGACATCAATAAGTGTCTGTTTTATAGCATCATTACCACGAGCTAATTGATCTACGTAGGTTAAATTTGGTTGTTCCATTTTTTATTTTTAGTGAAACTTAATTTTGAGAAGTTTACGAAAGCGTACTCAAAATTTTAAGTTGAACTAACTCCGTTGCATAACGGAGTCTCATTTTATTTTTTCAATGTAAAATAAAAAGTTGTTCCTTTTGTTGGTGTGGATTTTATCCAAATTTCACCTTCATAAAGGTTTATAATTTTTTTGACGATTGCAAGTCCAATACCTGAAGATTTATAGTCGTTTTCCAATTTTTGAAACGCCAGAAATATTTTTTCAAAGTATTTCTCTTCAATTCCTTTGCCATTATCTTTTACATAAAACTCCCAAAAATCGGTTGCATCGGTATATCCAATCGTGATTTCTCCTTGAGGTTTATCATTAAACTTGATAGCGTTGTCAATGAGGTTTCGAAATAATTCTTCCAATCGAAAATGATCACCAGTAACAGTTGGTAGTTTTTGTGGAATTGAAATGGTTATATGCTTTGGGATTTCAGTAGTGCTCACCACTTTTTGAACAATGAACTGTGTATCAACTGTGTAGAAATCTTTTTCAGTCCGACCAATGGTAGAATACTTTAAAATTCCTTTGACCAATGTGTCCATTTTTTCAACATTACTACGAACGAGTTCGATGGTGCTCTTTCCGTCTTCGCCTAAAATTTCTTCATAATCATTTTGTAACCAATAGGTCAATGCGTCGATACTTTGTAAAGGCGATTGCAAATCGTGCGAAACTAAATGTGTATAATTATTGAGTTCCTGATTTTGACGTTCTAAATTCGCCAATAACTTGTCACGTTGCTGATTAATTTGAAGGATTTCTTTGGTTTGATTGTCAATTAAATCCACTAAAGTTAAAGAATCTAACGCTACATTTTCTTGCTGTTCTGAGTTTGTTAACTCGTACGTTTTTAAGGTGTCAATGACATTTTTAAGCTTTTTAATGACTTCTTTTTGCGAATCCAATTCCTTTTTCAGTTTTGCGTTCGCCACAAATAACTCTTCCGAACTAATCGCAGTCGCGCGTTGCAACATCACAAATTGTTCATCAGATGTGTTATACGAGCGATTTACCGCATCTAAAAAGCGTTCCAGTTCAGGATGTTGTTTTAAATCATCGCTGAGATATTTTCGTAATTGTCTTTTTAGTAATGAATTCATCTATTCGCTAATTAGCGTAATTGTCATTGTTTGATTGTGTAATTGGCAGTTGGTCTCACCTTGAAAAGGCGCAATTTCTCCATAAGAATATAATCCGCAAATGGTGGTGTTTTTACCAACAACTTCAATGATTTCTTCTACTTCTTCTTCCACACGTTGATCGAGCACTAATTTCCGTCCAATGCAACTTACTAAAAGTGCCAATTCGGGTGCTGTATTTCGTGATTGCAATGCCTGAATTGCCGCAAATTCAGATGCTTCAACAATACTATCAACATTTGTCATCATCAATTGTACACACGAATTTTCAAGAATATCCCCTGCCAAAATCATGGAGTTTTCTTCTTCATTTATGTTTAAAATAGTACGAACTATCGATTGCTTATCGTTTGTCGATTTCACTTTAAGTGGATATAATAATGCCGCGCCAGGCAATTCTTTTGATTTTTCGCCTAAGTATTTTTTGTATAAATCCAGCGCAGGTTGATTGTCCAATTCGTATAATATATTTGCTTTTGATTTCGTCACAATGCGTTCTGGGCCAAAAGGTGTCCAACCGCCATTGATTGAAAAGCTAATTTCTAGGGTTTCGCCGTACAAGCCAATCGCGACAATTTCGCCAGCTTTTGGCAATTCGTTGTATGAAGCTACTGTTTTTTCAAATCGTGCAGCGTCGCCACATAAAGCGCCTGTAATGAGTACATTATTTTCAATTGCCGAATTCATACCTAAGGTAAGCTGACTTCCATTGCTAAAACTTCCTTCCGAAACAATAAAAACATGTTTTAAACCTTCGCTAGAAAATTGTTCGATGAGTTTTTTACCAGTTTTGTAACTGTCAATTTCAGCATTGTTTTCTAGTACATTTGCCGTTTTGATTTCAAATCGACTTCTCTCAAATTCAATCGCAGTAATGGTCACACTTTCGTCATCTACATAGTGTGATGTAATATCGCCAGCTGAAGAACCAAACACCAAATGTCCGTCGTTAAAAAGTGCGTTGATTTCGTCGTACATCGTTTTATTTTCCAGTAAATATCTGTTTCCAAAAACGAAAACCAATGGATTTTTTAGCGGAATGTTTTCGCTAATATATTCCCAATCGGACGTTATTGTTTTTTTAAGTTGAACAGTTTTCATACTTATTTTTTTATTGTAAAGAAAAACGTAGTTCCTTTTCCAAGTTCACTTTCTAACCAAATGTTTCCTTCGTAAACATCGACAATTTTTTTCACAATTGAAAGTCCAATTCCCGTAGATTCTTTGCTTTTATGCAACGATTGAAATATTTTGAAAATATGATCGTGAAACTTTTTTTCAATTCCGATGCCGTTGTCTTTGACAGAAAATTGATAGAAAGAAGGTTTTTCTTCAAAATCAATTTCTACAATTCCGTTGTCTTTGTTGCTAAATTTAATAGCGTTGCTTAGTAGGTTTTGAAAGAGTTGTTGAAACTTCGTTGGATCGCCTTTTAAAATAGGCAATTTTTTTAACACATTGATGGAAATATGCTCAGGAATAAATAATAATTTGTTCAAGTCGTCCATCGTTTCGTTTAAATCAACTTTCTGTAATTCGTTGATTTCAGAACCTGCGCTTGAATATTCTAAAATATTGGAAATCAAGTGTTCCATAGTTTCTAATGTTTCTCCAACAAGATTGAAATTTTGCAAAGTTGTATCATCCAATTTGCCTTCATTATCTGTTTTTATCCAAGAAATCAACGCATCAATACTTCGCAATGGTGTTTTTAAATCGTGTGAAACCACATGCGCATATTCATACAACTCGTTGTTGCTATTTTCGAGTTCTTTTAGGATTTTTTCCTTTTGCTGTTCAAGCGATTTTAGCTCGGTAATATCTAGATGTATTCCAATAGAACCAATAACTTCACCTTGCAAATTATAGTTTGGCGCACCACTAATTAACCAATCTCTCGGTTCGCCATTTTTGTTACGAACTTTGATTTCGTACGAATTTGATTCGCCAGCCAAGCGTTTTTTATTTTCCGCTGCAATTACATTTTGATCTTGTTCAATTGGGAACAATTTTCCACCAACTTTCCCAATCAATTCTTCTTCCGCATAGCCCGACATTTCACTGAAACTTTGGTTTACCATCAAAATATGATCGTCGTTGTCAACTTCAACCAAACCAAGATTCATATTGGCAATAATGCTACTATATTTTTCTTTTTGTGCTTCAAGACTTTTTCTAAATTGACGCTTGAGCGTAATATCTCGGTAGGTCCATAAATGACCTTTGTATTCTTTATTTTTTAAAATTGGAATAAAATCGAGCTCCAAAATTTTGCCATCATTCATTGCCAATTCCTTTCCGATGACTTGCTTTTTGTCTTGTAATATTTGATTAATCGTCTGAATGAATGCTTCCGGATTTTTGAATAATTGTTTGCTTTCTTCGGCAGCGTTGGAACAATCTTGCCCTTTTAACAATTCTGGAGCTACTGGAATTTTAAACAATTCACAAAATTTTGAATTGGTCAATACAATTTTTCGATCTTCATCTTCCAACAAAACACCACTATCTAAGTTTAAAATTAATGACGATAATCTATTTTCAGATTCAATCAGTTTTTCATCAAACGCTTTTTGATTGGTAATGTCTCTAATAATTCCTTGTGCTGCAATTGGTTTTTTGGTTTTATCGTACACTAAACTCGCGTTGATTTGAACCCAACGAATTTCTTTATTTCTGCTGATGACGCGTGCTGTATAATTGGAAAATGTTCCTTTTTCAATGAGTTCGCTGAACGAATTATATGCGTAAATAGCATCTTCAGCATATATTAAAGAGTTAACATTTAGACTTTCTTTTGTAATATCATAGCCAAAAAGATTGGAAGCTGCATCGTTCATTTTGAGGACATTTCCGCTCAAATCCATGACCATATACGCATCAACAATATTTTCAAAAACACCTGCTAATTGTGATGATTTTTCGTTGACCGAATCTTCTAATTTGGCATTGGTAACTTTTAATTCTTCAGATAACACATACAACTCTCTGGATTTGTCTTCCAGAATTTTCTCGGCGGCTCGTCTGGCTGCTTTCTCTCTTTTGAGCGCACGTTGTAATATGTCAATCTGTTCCTGACTCATTAATTTTTATGAATGATAAACTTCACTTCTGTTCCGTCTTCTTTTATTTTTTCAAGAATGATTTCGGCCGAACTGTTGAAATGTTCAAAGGTTTTGTTCATTAAACCCAATCCAAAATGATGCATGGCTCTGCTCGATTTATAAATTAAAACGAGTGAATTTTCTGTTTTTTCTTGCACAATAAATGTAGGCAATTCGGCGTCAGGATATATTTTTCGAACTTCTACATGAATATGATTTTCAATAGAAGCAATCATTTCAATTGGATCTTTGTAAGTAGCCAACAATCCAGGATAACTATCTTCAATAATACTAAAAAAATGTTCTCCGTACGTAAGTAGCAATCCGTCAATAGAAACATCGGTATTTGCGCTTAGGTTTTGAAGTAATTGCAACATTTCCGAAAAACGATACGTTCCAATGGACGTATATACACCTTCAGATTCTAGTTCCGATTGTTCAATGATTTGATCCACCATTTCCAATCCAAATTTGTCTTCTACTAGGTCTAAAAATTCTGTAAAAATAATTCCTTTCATAACTTATGCACTTTTCAATTCGTTAATAGACCAATAGGAAAGTGTAATTTCTATTTTGGCTACGTAATCTTCGTATTTTAAAGGTTTTAAAATGTAACCAGAAATTCCAATGCGATAACATTCTAAAATATCTTTTCTATTGTCTGATGTGGTTAAAATAATGGTGGGAATGTGGAGTAATTCAGGATCATTTTTTAAGATCGATAAAAATTCAATACCATTAATTTTAGGCATATTCAAATCTAATAAAATAATATCTGGAAGATTTTCTTTTGTTTTTAAAATTGCCAATGCTTCTTCTGCATTTTTGGCTTCTGTAATTTCATGTTTTGCTTTCAACAAAGAAACCGTACGATTCATCTTCATGATTTCGATCATGTTATCCTCGATTAACAATACTTTTAATGATTTTGACATTTTTCTAAATTAAGCAATTACAACTACAATTTTAGACTATAAAAAACCAATAAAACTACAATGCAGTTTAGCGAAGAATAAGTGTAGACGAAATGCGATAAAGTGTAGACGAAGTATTTTGACGTGAATGCTATTTTGACAAATGAAAACAGGTATAAGAAAGTAAAATCCTCACTATCAGTAAGGATTTTAGCTTAGTTATCTTACTGTGAAGCCGTAAAATAAAAGACAACAACAAATAAGATATAAAGAATCAGGAGGATAACTTTGGGGTAATATCTTTTTTTATTTTTCATGTAAAAAATTATAATCGTTTTCAAAAAAGCCCTTAAAGCACTTACTTCAAGGGCCTAAAATTCATAGCATTATAACCTTAAACTATGACTTTAAATTTTTGAAATTTTCTTTATAATCGTTCCTTTTTGGGTTTTGATAGCAAGTAAATACATGCCAGACCTTACTTGCGAAATATCAATTGTGGACCTATTTTCAACAGTCAACAATTGTTTTCCTTCCATGGTGATGAGTTGTACGTTTTCAATCGGTTGACTTGATTTGATCTGTAAAATATCAGTTGTTGGATTTGGAAATACGGAAATCGTCGTATTAAATTCAACATCGTCAACACTCAATGTGGAAAATAAGGTGCTTATTTGACTAGCTGATAAGTTGGTTGTATAAAATGCGATATCATCAATGGCATCTTCATAGAAGAAAGGAGCATTAAGATTTTGATTGTTTCCTGCGATTAATTCAGCCGTCGTATTAATAGCTCTCACTGTAGGATAATAAGAAGTTACATTATGACTGTGATTTTCGATTTCTGTACCATCTAAATAAATTTTCGCAAAGTAATTTACGGTCAGGTTGTTACTAACGCTCATATTCACAGACAAAGCTATATGATGCCAATTGCCATCTGATACCATAGGTGTTGTGAAATCTAAATTTCCAGAGATAGAGTAATTCGTAACACCTGATGCGCTATATTCATACCTTCCTAGAATTCGAAGTGCTCCATTTACTAAAATGATTCGATAACCACTATTTGCGAGTTGATCTAAAACATATCTTGCATTGGCGTCGTTTGTAGAGGTTTTTAACCAAAAACTAATTGTATATCTTGGTGTATTTGTGGTACTCACTCCATTAGCGGAAACTAAATAATCTCCATTCAGAGAAATAGCTCTGTTTGATTGATTGCCTCGGTTATCTGTAACGGTTAAGTTGCTTCCATTTTGGGTAAAATCGTTATTGTTTTGAGTGTCTTGTAAATTTCCACTATCTAACGTGTATTCCCATAAAGGAGTTTGTGCAATAGTGGTGTAGCTTATACAACTCATTAAAAGTAATAGTAATTTTGTTTTCATCATACATGTGTTTAAGGTTTATGATGACAAAAGAAGTGGAAGTCCAAAAGACTTGTATTAAATTGTTTCCGAGTGCTATAAATTTACTTCCGAATGAATTTTTTAAGAAGAGAAACCAAGTTTGCTTTCTACAAGTTCTTTATAACTCTTGCTTACAGGGATTTGTGTAGTAGTGTGTATCGATAATTGATGTTCTTTTTTAGAATAAGATGCTACATGGTCTAAATTTACAATCCACGAACGATGTGTTCTACAAAAATTTTCATTGGAAGTGAGTAATTCTTCAAAATAACTCAGCTTTTTAGCATACAAAAATGTATTTTGAGGTTTATTGCTTTTAATATGAATTCGACTGTACATTCTATCGGCTTCAATGTATAAAACATCGTCAATATTTATAATGATGTAATCACTTTTATACGGAATCGATAATTTTCTGATGGCTGAATGCGAATGATTTTCCTGAAAAGCGTTAATGCGTTCCATAAAATGTTGCGCTTCCTGTTTTAAAGCAACTTTTTCTACTGCACTTTTTAAAAGATCAATGGCGATGGGTTTTAATAAATAATCAATGGCAGACACTGAAAAAGCTCGAATTGCATGTTGGTCATACGCCGTGACAAATATGGTGTGAAAAGAAATGGTTTTAATAGCATTGAACAATTCAAATCCTGATTTATGCGGCATTTCAATATCTAAAAAAACAAGATCGGGCATTGTTTCTTCAATTAAAACAACGGCTTCATCTACCTGAAACGCTTCGCCAACAATTGTTACAGCAGGACAATATTGCTGGAGTAAATACCGCAGATTTTCATGCGCACTCAACTCGTCATCTACAATAATTGCCCGAACTATGTTAGCTTCTTTATTCATCGAGAAACGGAATTTTTATAATAACGCGTGTGCCTTCTACCACAGTATCATTCAGTATATCTTCATACACAAAACCCAAATCCATTTTATAATATTCTTTAAACAATTCAAATCGTTTTGCAATAGCACTTGTCGCAAAAGATTTATGCGTTGAATTCTTAGATTTTAGTTGCTCAGAAGCTTTGCGTCCAATACCATTATCTTCCACAATACACGTCAACAACGTACTTTGTTCAAAACGGATGGTTAATTTTTTAGTTCCAGTGGTATGTAAAAGTCCGTGTTTAATGGCATTTTCCACAAAAGGCTGAATAATCATCGCTGGAATTTTAATATCTTCAATGTTTTCTGCACCTAGAATTTCGTATGTAAAGTCCGCATTAAATCGAAGTTCTTCTAGTTGTAAATAGGTTTCAAGCAATTGCAATTCTTGATCGAAATAGACAAAATTCTTTTCGCTCATATTCAAATTTTCTCGAATCAATGCTGCAAATTTTGTGAGATAAGAATACGCTTCATCTCGATCGCCTTTTAAAATTAATGATTGAATAGAATTCATGGCATTAAACATAAAATGAGGATTCATCTGAGCTTTCAACGCTTTCAATTCACTATTACGATACAACTTTTCCAACTCTAATTTTTTAGTGGTTTGTTGCAATTCTAACGCAATAATTTGTTGCTTCTTTTTCGCTTTAAAAAAAATAATATACAAGCTTAAAGAAATCAAGACCAATCCGGCAATGGTGATTCCGTAGAAAAGATAACTTTTGTTTCTTTCGGCATTGATTTCCGCAATTTCTTTTTCTTTGAGCGCATTTTTGGTGAGCAATTCGTTTTTCTCTACTTCATACTTTACTTCAATCTCAGAAATTGCTTTCTGTTGTTCCAATCCGAGTACACTATCTTTTAAATGCTGTAGTTTTTTAGAAACTTCAAACGCTTTTTCAAACCGATTCGATCGTACATATAGTTCGGAAAGCATACTATAATTATGTTCTAATGAATAACTATTTTTTGTAGATTGAAGCAACTCATTTGCTTTTAACAAATGATATTCTGCCTGCGAAAGATTTCCTAGTTTGGTAAATACATTTCCAATATTATTATGACTTTTAATTATCCCAGAAGGATTTTTTAAGGCTTCAAATAACTGCAATGCTTTTTCAAAATAGGATTTAGCGCGCACAAAATCATTGTTTTGCTCGTGTAAAGCGCCAATATTAATATACGTATTTGCCAAGCTACTTTTTTTGTGAGATCCTTTTAAAAGTTTCTCCGACTTTTCGGCATAAAACAAGGCAGAATCTATCTTTTTAAGTTTTGTATACGAAGCAGATAAATTGGTATAAGCGGCATTTACAATTCCCGAATTTTTATACGAAAATGAATCGCTTAAAACCTTTCGGTAAATAGCAATTCCCTTATCATATTCTTTGATAGAAGTATAAAGTCCACCCAAATTGACCTTTCCAATAATCGCATTTAATTGCATTTTTGGAGATTTTTGGCGTTCATAAAAAGCAATTCCGTCGACAAAAAACTGTATGGCATTTTCATAATCTCCTTGCGCTTTTTTCAGATTTCCCATGCTAAACACAACACTGTGAAAATTGATAGAATCTTGATCGGATAAAAAAAGTGCACGCGATTTTTCGTAATAAAAAAGTGCAGAATCTAAGCTTCCTTGATTTTTATGATACAAGCCTAATTCCTTTAAAAAAATCCCTTGATTTTGAGTTTTTGATAACTTTTCAGACAAAGCAAGTCCTTGTGAAATAAATTCAAAATGTTTCGCTGCATCACTTCGCCGGTATTGCACCATAATTTTTTGCAGCAATGCTATTTTTACAGTGTCAATAGTCGTTTGCTGTAACTCATTTTGAAGACTATCGAGTTGTTTTTGTGCATGCAAATTGGGCATACACAAAACCACTAAGATGATAATTTTCAATATAGATTTCATGAAATAATTATATGTGCTTTCCTTTTTCCCAACCGTGTTTTCCTAAATATTGATCTCCACTTTCTACGGCGCCTTCTTCAATAGAAGTTCCCATACTATCATTCCAACGGTTTAAATACCCAAATAATGAAATCACACCGAGCATTTCTACAATTTCGCCTTCGTCCCAATACTTGTATAATTCGGTTTTAATATCCTCGTTTACTGCATTTGGAATGATGGAAGCAGCCAACGAAAAATCCAACGCAGCACGTTCTGCATCTGAAAAAGCAGGATGTGTTTTATATTCCCAAACATTGTCCAACTGTTCTTGTTCTGCTCCGTAACGCTCTGCGGCTCTAATAGCGTGTGCTTGGCAATAACGACAACCTGTGGCATTACTACTTACCCAAGCAATCAATCGTTTCAAAGCCGAAGTTACACGACCTTCATTTGCCATCACGGCTTTATTTAAGTTGATAAATGCTTTCGAAATGGCAGGTCTGCGCTGCATGGTTAAGACTGAATTAGGGCAAAACCCAAGTGTTTCGTTAAAAAACTCAGCTAATTCTTTGGTTTCCAAATCGTGATCAGGATTCAATGGTGTTACTAATGGCATAATGGTATATTTTTAAATTAATTCCTCGTATTTTTGAATTCTATAATGGTTTCTAATTAGAATATACGAAATTAAGGAAATAAAAGTAGTATATCGAAAACTGAGTTATAGAACTAAAAATTTAAAAATAGTAAATAAATAAAAGATCCTGCTTTTTAGCAGGATTAGTTCAACTTACAATTTTGAATACGCTTTAGATACTGAATCAAGTTCAGCACAAGCTTTTCAAAATTGAGTTTCACTAAAAAAACTTCAAACATGGCACATAAAGTTACCACGCAATGGAAAGGAAATATGTTATTCGAATCCGACAATCCAAGTGGACATTCGGTATTAATTGATACTTCGCCTGAAAATGGTGGAAACAATGAAGGATTAGGTCCAAAAGCACTCATGTTATCTTCGTTGGCTGGTTGTTCTGGGTTGGACGTGGTTTCCATCATGAACAAAATGAAAGTTACAGTGGACGATTTTAAAATGGAAGTTGTCGGCGAATTGACAGACGAACACCCAAAATATTACCATACCGTAACCGTTGATTATCATTTTTACGGAGCTGATTTAGACGAAAAAAAGCTCCAAAGAGCCGTTGATTTATCCGTAGAAACCTATTGTGGTGTCATGGAAATGTTCCGTCGTTTTGCAAAAGTGGAAATCAATACGTATTTTCACAGTTCTTAATTCGTAGTATAATTTTCCTCAGTTTAATTCAGAAACTCCATTTCGAAGATATCGAGATGAAGAAAATTGTATCAAGAATTAAAGTAAACGGATGAAGATATATACAAGTATTCAAATAGGAGGCTTTCATACAAATCATTGTGAAGACTCTTTAATTTCTACAAAAATAGGAGAGAAAAAAGCACTAATCGCAGTTATGGATGGATGTTCCATGGGAAGTGAAAGTCAATTTGCATCTACTTTAAAAGGAAAAATTTTAAAAAAAATCAGCCAAGAACTATTCTATACAGAATTTTTAAACTTACAAGAAGAAACGCTACAAACTCAGTTACGAAATGTAATGAAAATATTTTTTCTTGAGTTAAAAAGTATAAAAAATCAATTGAGTCTTGAAACCTTAGAATTACTCAGTACACTAGTTTTAGCAGTGTATGATAAAACGTCAAAAGAAGCAGAAATCATAATTATTGGCGACGGTTTAATTGTTCATAACACGAAAATTGTAGAATTTGAACAAGGTGATAAACCAGATTATTTAGCCTATCATTTACAGGAAGATTTTGATACATGGTATGATTCTTTTGATCAAAAATTATCATTAAAAAATGTTGATGATTTAAGTATAATGACTGATGGAATTTATACATTCAAACGTTTAGGCGCAAGTACAAATTATGAAGAAACTGAAGAAATGGTCAACTATTTAGCCGTTGATAAAAGTTCTACAAATCATGAAGATCTATTGAAAGGAAAAATGATTCTTTTAGAAAAAGAAAAAGCATTGAAACCAATGGACGATTTAGCAATCATTAGAATTATTAATCAATAAGCAACCACACTATGCGTTGGACCTTAAAACCAAAACCAGAAGCACATAAAATCAAGCATCTAATAGATGTATTGCAAGTCGATGAAATTGTCGCAACATTGTTATTACAAAGAGGAATTGAAACCTACGAAGCGGCAAAAACCTTCTTTCGTCCTTCGTTAGATGACATTCACGATCCGTTTTTGATGAAAGATATGGATGTCGCTGTGGCGCGAGTTGATAAAGCCATTGCCGACGGCGAAAATATCATGGTGTATGGCGATTATGATGTCGATGGCACCACTTCAGTAGCGCTAGTTTCTTCGTATTTAAAAACCATCTATCCAAATGTAGCAACCTACATTCCAGATCGGTATGAAGAAGGTTATGGATTGTCGTTTCAAGGAATTGATTTTGCGGAAGACAATGACATTTCATTAATTATCACGCTTGATTGCGGCATCAAAGCCATTGATAAAGTTGCGTATGCTTCTGAAAAAAACATTGATATTATCATTTGCGATCATCACCGACCAGGAACTGAATTGCCAAAAGCAGTTGCGGTTTTAGATCCAAAACGAGACGATTGCCATTATCCTTATGATGAATTGTGCGGTTGTGGCGTTGGTTTCAAGCTGATTCAAGCATTAAGTTCTAAAAGAGGTCAAACCATTGAAGATTTATTTCCGTATTTAGATTTGGTAGCGACCGCAATTGCCGCAGACATTGTGCCGCTTACAGGCGAAAATAGAACCTTAGCATATTTTGGAATGCAAGTGATCAATTCGACTCCGCGAGCAGGCATCAAAGCAATTATTAATCAACTAAAAAAGAATGTACTGACCATTACCGATGTGGTTTTTGTCATTGCGCCACGAATCAATGCGGCGGGAAGAATCAGTCAAGGATTGCATGCGGTAGAATTACTGACGGAAACAAATTTGGAACTAGCAACACAATATGCAGCTGCTATTGAAGCGTTCAATATGGAGCGTCGTGAATTGGATCAAGAAATTACAAAAGAAGCTTTTGAACAAATAGAAAAATTAGGAGAACAAGAACGTTATACAACCGTGGTATACAATGAAAATTGGCACAAAGGCGTCATTGGAATTGTAGCTTCACGATTGATAGAAACCTATTATCGTCCCACATTAGTATTTACGAAAAGCGGTGATAAAATAGCCGCTTCGGCACGTTCTGTTAAAGGATTTGATGTGTATGATGCGTTGGAACAATGCAAAGAACATCTCATTCAATTTGGTGGACATAAGTACGCGGCAGGATTAACGATGAAAGAAGAAAACTATCAAGCGTTTAAAGATGCGTTTGAAGAAGTGGTCAAAAATACGATTGATAAAAATTTGTTAACTCCTGAAATTTTGATTGACACCAAAATCGCACTCAAAGAAATCACGCCAAAATTCTATCGAATTCTAAAGCAATTTTCACCATTTGGCCCGCAAAACATGAGTCCTGTTTTTATGAGTACAGAATTAAAAGATACGGGTTGGGCAAAATGTGTTGGCTCAGAAAAAGATCATTTGCGCTTAAATGCGGTTCAAAAACGCTCCAAACCCATTGCTGGAATTGGCTTCAACTTGGGCGAAAAACTTTCGGATGTGCAAAACAAAAAACTATTTGATGCGGTATATTCAGTGGATGAAAACGAATGGAATGGAAATATAACGCTTCAACTGCGATTGCGAGATATTAAATAACGTATCAATTTATCAATTTGAAAATCATTTTCAAACCACAACTTATCAACACGAAAACGGTTGCGTACTTTTTTTTGTATTGAAAACTGTACTTTTAAAAAGAAATCAACTGTAATCACTATGAAAACTCTTTTTAAAATGTTCCTTTTGGTAGGAATTTGTTGTTTTATTTCTTGTACGGAAGAAGTGAAAAGTGTCGCTATTTCTTCTCCAAATGTAACCTTGAATGTTTCGTTTTTCTTGTTGCATGATGGAACTCCATGTTATAAAGTGCTTCACAATTCAAAAACCGTAATCGATACTTCTTCTTTAGGTTTTGAATTGAAAGATGTTTCTCCTTTAGATAGAAATTTTAAAATCTTAAAAACAACCACAAATTCGGTTGATGAAACTTGGAAAATGCCTTGGGGCGAACAGGAAAATGTGCGAAATCAGTACAATGAATTAACTGTTGAACTTCAAGAGAAAGATGCATTACAACGAAAATTGAATTTGGTATTTAAAGTATACGATGATGGAATCGGTTTTCGATATGAAATTCCTGCACAAGAACACTTAAAAGAAGTCATTATTACAGATGAAAATACGCAATTTCAATTGACAGACGATCATACTTCGTGGTGGATTCCGGGCGATTGGGATATTTACGAACACTTATACACAACGTCAAAAATATCTGAAATAGATGCGTTAAGCAAAGCAAATCACGCAAGTTTGGCACAAACGTATATTCCTGAAAATGCTGTAAATACGCCAATTACCATGCGAACTTATGACGGATTACATATTAGTATTCACGAAGCTGCTTTGCTTGATTATTCGGGAATGACACTGAAAGTTGACACTAAAAATTTATCGTTACAAAGTGAATTGGTAGGTTCAGAACGCACAAACCATAAAGTAAAACGCACGACGCCATTTACAACTCCGTGGCGAACGATTCAGATCACAGAAAAAGCTACGGAATTAATCGATTCCAAACTAATTGTAAACTTAAATGAACCTTCTAAAATTGACGATGTTTCTTGGTTCAAACCAATGAAATACACAGGAATTTGGTGGGAAATGCACGTGGGAAAATCGTCGTGGGACAAAGCGGCTGGAAAACATGGCGCGACTACGGAAAACGCCAAAGCATTCATTGATTTTTCTGCGAAAAACAATATTGGTGGCGTATTAATTGAAGGCTGGAATACAGGTTGGGAACATTGGATTGGTTTTGAAGATCGGGAAGGCGTTTTTGATTTCATTACACCGTATGACGATTATGATTTGGAAGAAGTGGTACGCTACGCGAACGAAAAAGGCGTGGAAATTATCATGCACCATGAAACGTCTGCGGCCATTGGAACGTATGACAAACAACTAGACAAAGCCTACAAACTCATGCAAGACTTGGGAATTCATTCGGTGAAATCAGGGTATGTGGGTAAAATTATTCCGAAAGGAGAATATCATCACGGACAATGGATGGTGAATCATTATAATAATGCAGCTATCAAAGCAATAGATTATCAAGTTGCAGTCAACGCACACGAGCCAATCAAAGCGACAGGTTTGCGCCGAACGTATCCAAATATCATTTCGCGTGAAGGTTTGCGTGGGCAAGAATTTAACGCGTGGGCTGCCGATGGCGGAAATCCACCAGAACATTTGCCAATTGTAGCGTTTACTAGAATGTTAGCTGGTCCAATAGACTACACACCTGGAATTTTCAATATAAAATTAGCACCTTACAAAGAAAACAACCAAGTAAATACGACGATTGCACAACAATTAGCGTTGTATGTGGTGATTTACAGTCCCATTCAAATGGCTGCGGATTTAATTGAAAACTACGAAGGAGATCCTGCATTACAGTTTATTCGTGATGTTGGTGTCGATTGGAAACAAACGAAAGTGATCAACGGAGAAGTGGGCGATTTTGTGACGATTGCTCGTGAAGAACGTAACACAGGAAATTGGTTTTTGGGAAGCATTACGGATGAAAATCCGCGTGAATTGACGGTTTCTTTAGACTTTCTAAAATCAAATACCACTTACACAGCAACGATTTACAAAGATGCTGAAGACGCACATTGGAATGACAATCCAACTGCAATTTCGATAGAAACGATGGAAGTTACTGCTGAAACAAAAATTAGCTTAAAATTAGCTGCTGGTGGCGGAACGGCTATTAGTTTCATGAAAAAATAACTAATTACTTCATAGAATAATCTATAATAAATTAAACGATTTGTATTTTATAGTTTAATTTTGGTCGGAAATGCTATAAAGTGCAAAAACAAGATCCGTACGCAGCTTTACGATTTAAAGAATTTAACATCTTTCTCTTAGTTAGATTCTTTTTGGTTTTTGGTTGGTCCATGCAATTTATTGTGATTGAATGGGAAGTGTATTCCATTACTAAAGATCCTTGGTCGCTTGGTTTAATTGGATTGATGGAAGTCATTCCAGCAGTTTCGATGGCATTGTTTGCTGGGCATATTGTAGATCAGCGCGAAAAGCGAAATTTATTAGCAATATGTATTGCATTTTTCTCTTTAATTAGTTTCGGATTGTTTCTACTGACATCACCTGAAGTGATGGCCGAATGGTCTCAAGATTCTATATTATACAGTATTTACGCGTTGGTATTTTTTGGTGGATTTTTACGTTCGTTTTTTGGACCGACGATATTTTCATTAATTGCGTTAATCGTTCCTAAAAAAATATATCCAAATGCGGCAACTTGGAGTAGTTCTACTTGGCAAACCGCAACAATTTTAGGACCTGCTTTCGCTGGATTTACCATTAACTGGATTGGTGTACATTGGTCACTATGTATCATTTTTGCACTTGTAACGGCATCATTTATGATTCTTTTTCTAATTCCGAAAAAGCCAATATTAAATCCTAAAATTGGCGAAAATGTATGGAAAAGCTTGGAAGAAGGCCTCACATTTGTTTGGAATGAAAAAGCTGTTTTGGGTGCGCTTACGCTTGACATGATTGCGGTTTTATTTGGTGGAGCTGTTGCGTTATTACCCATATTTGCACAAGATATCTTAAAAGTCGGACCAGAAGGTTTCGGAATGTTACGTGCCGCACCAGCGGTCGGAGCCGTATTAACCATGTTGATTACTGCCTATATTCCGATTAGCAAAAATGCAGGAATGAAATTGTTGGGTGCTATCTTCGGATTTGGTGTGTGCATTATTATTTTTGGATTATCAACGATATTCTGGATTTCACTTGTTGCTTTATTCTTAAGTGGCGTTATGGATGGAGTTTCTATGGTCATTCGTCAAACTATATTACAACTCAAAACACCTGATGAAATGCGCGGACGTGTGGCTTCTGTAAATTCTATGTTTGTCGGTTCGTCCAACGAATTAGGAGCGTTTGAAAGCGGTGCAACGGCAAAGTTGATGGGAACAGTGACGGCGGTTGTGTTTGGCGGAACGATGACGTTAATTACCGTAATTACTACAGGATTAATTTCTCCAACGTTTAGAAAATTAGATTTAACGAAAGATATTGAAGCGCATTCGAAAGATGAAGTTTAGCTTCTAGCTGTTAGCTTTTAGCGCACTTCGACAGGCTCAGTGCTCAGATTCTTTATTTCGCATCTAATAAGTCTAAGAATCAAACCATCTAAGAAGTCCGGATATTTACTCATATTTCTTCAACGAAAGTGTTTTTCCGTCAAATTCTCCGTAGGTGTAATACTGAATCCAATCGCCCAAATTTACATACTTACTTTTCTCGTTGAGGTCAATTTCTAAAGGGAGATGACGATGTCCGAAGATAAAATAATCGTAGTGTTTACTTTCTAATTTTTGCTTCGCATATTGTACTAACCATTCCTTGTCTTCTCCTAAAAACTTTGCATCATCATCACCAGAAATTAACTTGTTTTTGACAGACATGTATTGGGCAATTCGCATGCCAATATCAGGATGCAACCACCGAAAACACCATTGAAAAAATCTGTTTGTAAATACTTTTTTCATGCGTTTATAGCCTTTGTCTCCAGGACCTAATCCGTCACCATGACCAATAAAAAAAGTAGTCGTATTAAAAGTAAATTCTTGCGGTTTATGATATACAGGAATGTTGAGTTCTTTCTCAAAATAATCGTTCATCCACAAATCGTGATTTCCCACAAAGAAATAAATTGGAATGCCTTTATCGCTGAGTTCGGCTAGTTTTCCGAGCGTTCGCACAAAACCTTTTGGAACAACGGTTTTATATTCAAACCAAAAATCGAACAAATCACCCAATAAAAAAATAGCGGCGGCATCGTGCTCAATAGCATTCAGCCAAGCCACAAATTTTTTCTCTCTCGGATGACTCGCTTCCGCAGTTGGCGCACCTAAGTGGTTGTCGGAAGAGAAGTATATTTTTTTTCCTTCGGGAATGTTCATGGTGTAAATATAAGAAAGAAATTTGGACACTGAGCGGAGTCGAAGTGTCCGAATTGTTATTCGTTATCACTCGCAAACCATTCCGCACATGACGAATCGGTTTCTTGTAAGCGCAATGAAAATAGTTGAATGGTTTTAGGAAGTCTGCTTTTAATTTTTGCAGCAAAATCGATCACCATATTTTCACTTGTGGGTTGATAATCGGCTAAGATTACATTGTGTCCTTCGCCGCGCATCGTCATTGCCAATGAAGCATGTGGCGTATTTTTGTTAAATACAATCGCATGATCAAATACATCAACGACTTCTTCTTTTACAATCTTTTTCAGATCGCTAAAGTCAATCACCATTCCCCATTTTACGTTGGTATTGTCTGTAATAGGATTTCCAATGACGGTTACCGAAAGTTTATAACTATGTCCGTGTACATTTTTACATTTCCCGTCATAGCCGTATAAAGCGTGACCAGTTTCAAAATTAAATTGCTTTGTAATGCGAATTTTGCTCATTTTCATTTTCAATTAATGCGCAAAGATAGTTTTTTTTGTTTTTAGCTGTTTGCTTTTGGCTGTTTGCTCTTAGCTTTTAGCGCGTTTTTTTGAAAAATTAAATGATTGAACGTTTTTTTGCCATGAATTCACGAATGTTTTTTATGAAAATTACTATTAGCTATTGGCATAAAATTAGTTCTCGATACAAATTTGTATCACAAATTTACTTGAACTGACGTTTGGTAATTTACATGTTGAAATGTAAATTTTGGATTCTTAATTGCATCTCGACTGCGCTCGATGTGACACTGACTAACAACTAAAAACCAGCAACAAACAACTACTTCTTAAACTTCTTCAATGCATTTTTCGTAAATTCTGATAACACCAACGTTCCTGAAAGTTCAGCGCGTTCGGCTAAAAGCGTGTCCCAGTTTTCGGTGTCTTCCCACAATATTTTTTTCATACCAGCCAACGCATCCGGATTGTACGAAGCCAGTTTTTCTGCAAAGATTTCTACTTCTTTATCGAGTTCTTGT
>CAYGPQ010000029.1:0-46367 GCA_964351775.1 uncultured Kordia sp.
ACAAGTTATCAACACCTAATCTCTATTTTAATAAAATCGCTGCGTAACATCAGTATTTAATCTATTTTGCCACAAATTCACGAATGTTTTTTGAATCTTTTAATCAATTCTATACAAGACAAAAACCCTCGCTTCTATTGAAACAAGGGTTTTAGTGAGTAATTAAAAACTATACGTAGGCTTAGTACGTTTCGTGAGTAATTAAAAAATCAACCAATCTTATAATTAATTACAAGCATCTAATGCTGCAATAAATTCATCATCACTATTAATGGTAGCTTGAGTTCCATCTTCGTATTCAATAGTCATTGGATACGTAATTGTAAAGAATGTGTCATTTGCTAAACCATCTAAGTATGTGAAAAATTCGCCTTCATCATTTACAGTAGTTACTGCACCACTATCATCTACCAATGTTAATGGGAAAACAATCTCAAAACAGTTTGTTCCACAATCGTCACATGGATCAATATCATAACAATCGTTATATAAAGCGTCAAAGTCAGCATCACTGTTAATTGTCGTAACAACACCCGCAGCAGTTGTTACAGAAATTGGGTATGCAAAACCAATAGCATCTGGAACTGAGTATAATTCTAATTCGTCATTTACAACCACTGTATTCCCATCAATTGTTGTTACACTTAATGGAAAGTTGAACGTAAAGCAATCGTTACCAACAACCACATCACCAATACAATCTTCAATAATTGCGATGAATCCCATTTCATCAGCAACAACAGCTGTTGAACCATCTGCTAGAGTAACGGTAATAGGGAAAACAAAGTCTATCATAGGTGGCACATTTCCACCTCCAGGATTATTATTACCTCCTAAATTTTGCATGTAAGCATCTAATTCATTTTGATTGTTAATTACAGTTTGTGTCTGTCCGTCAGTTAACGTGTATGGAAAATTTATTGTAAAACAATCTCCATTACTATCATTATTATTTTCGAATACAGTTTCTGCTTGATTTGTAGATACAGCCGTACGTGCATAGGTTGTTAAACTCGTTTTCAAAGCAATATTTGCTTCCGCGCTTTGATCATCAGGAATTACGTCCGTGTTGTCATTACTACAAGAAAACATGCAACAGACAAGTGCAAAAATGAATGAGAATTTTAGTAAATTTTTCATAACAAATTAATTTATATTTTTTTTATTTGGTTTACAAATTATAGACAACCGAATCGCTTTTCACCCTACCTTTAGAAAATAAAGTAAAAAAATAAGTTTATAACATGCTGTTTTTTAATAATTTAAAGATTAAATATTTTTACCTACATTTGAAACCTACAAACCCATACTTTAATTTTCCAACCTATTGAAACCAAAAAAATCAGTCTGTGAAGCTACCCATTTTGATGCAATTTTCAAACAGCATTCAAGAACATTACGCAACTATATTTTTTACAAATGTGGTGATTCAGATTTGGCAGAAGATTTAGTACAAGAAGCCTATATTAAGCTTTGGAACAATTGTAAAAAAATTCCGTTCGCGAATGCGTTATTCTTTTTAAAAAAAGTTGCCAATAATGCGTTTTTAAATGTGGTAAAGCATAAAAAAATTGTATTGCAACACGAACAAATTCAAAAATCGAAAATTGATATTGAGAATCCTGAATTTTTGTTAGAAGAGAAAGAATTCATGCAAAAACTAGAGAATGCTATTGCGAATTTATCTGAGAAACAACGCCAAGTTTTTTTATTGAATAGAATCGATAAGAAAACATATCATGAAATTGCCATATTCCTCGATATTTCAAAAAAAGCTGTCGAAAAACGAATGCACAATGCGCTAAAAACTCTCAGAAAAGAAATTGAATCAATTTAAAAGGTAGGGTAAACAAAAAATTAGTTGTCTATAACATAAGTGAAGACGTCATGGAAAGCAAAAAAAATAACGAAACGGATTTAGCAAAATGGCTTAGCGGAGAATTATCTCCAGCTGAGAAAACTGCTTTTGAGCAATCGGAAGATTATAAAGCGTACGCTAAAATCATCAACACAACGGAAAAACTAAGAGATCCAGCGTATGATGAAGACGAAGTTTTGTCAAAAATTAAAGAAAAAATTGCTTCACAACCTAAAGTTAGAAAACTCAATATTCGCTACATGTATGGCGCAGCAGCTTCGCTAATTTTATTGATTGGATTGTACTTCTTTCTGAATAACACAACCAAACCTTTTCAAACAGATTTTGGACAACAAGTGGCTTTGACGCTTCCTGATGGCTCTGAAGTCATCTTAAATTCAAAAACAACGTTACATTACGATAAAGATAAATTTATCAATAACCGAACATTACAATTAGATGGCGAAGCTTATTTTAAAGTCACTAAAGGTTCTCCGTTTAAAGTAGTGACAAGTGAAGGCGTTGTAGAAGTGTTAGGAACACAATTTAACGTCGATACAAACGATGATTTTCTGGAAGTTAAATGCTATTCTGGAAAAGTAAAAGTAACCAACGATCAAAAAGTTGAACGCATTCTAACCAAAGGAAATGCACATAGAACGTACAATAATATGGCAACAAATTGGGATTTTGATCCAACAAATCCATCTTGGATTTCTGGAGAAAATACATTTACAAATACACCTTTATTACAAGTAATTGATGCGCTAGAAGATCAATATCAAATAGAAATAAAGAATTCAGAGATTTTTAAAAACGAATATTTTACAGGTCGTTTTTCTAATACGAACCGCGATTTGGCACTAAAAACCGTTTTTGACGCCATGAATATTGCCTACGAACTGAAAAATAATAGTGTCACGCTCTCAAAAAAATAAATGAAGCAAGCATACTTGTTATACCTATTACTTTTATGCTTCACGATAGCACATTCACAGGAACGTGCAACTTCTTACGATAACTCTCCACTACAAACTGTATTAAAAGATATTGAAAAACAGTTTGAGATCAGTATTTCTTATAATACTAAAATTGTTCAAGGAAAAACGATTACGCTGACGAATGTACCTGCTGCACTTTTGGAAATTTTAAACATAATTACTACGAAAACTGGTTTAATTTTTCAAGAAATCAACCCAAAAAGCTATATATTAAAACAGTCAAAAGCCAAGAAAAATATAGTAGTTGAACCCACCGTCGATCTTGAAAAAGTAATTATTTCAAATTACTTAACTACTGGGTTTTCTAAAAATATAGATGGTGCTATTGAGGCAATTCCTGAAAAATTTCAAACCTTACCAGGTTTTGTGGAATCGGATGTTTTGCAAAGTCTACAATTGATTCCTGGTATCCAAAGTCCTGACGAAACTTCCACAGGATTAAATATTCGCGGTGGAACGCCTGATCAGAATTTAATTCTTTGGGACAACATAAAAATGTATCAATACGATCATTTTTTCGGGATGATTTCTTCGTTTAATCCGTATTTGATTGAGAATGTAAAAATTTATAAAAATGCCGCTTCTCCGCGATATGGAAACCATTTATCAGGTGTCATTGACATACAATCAACTTCTAAAATCCCGAAGAAAACTACAGTCGGATTGGGCGTAAATATGATTTATGCAGATGCGTTTGTAAAGTTACCGATTACTGAAAATATTGCGGTGATAACTTCGTTGCGTCGTTCGTATTCGGACGTATTTGAAACCGTCACTTTTGATGAATTTTCAGAACAGATTTTTCAAAATACCAAGATTACAGAGACCAATGAAACCTTTAGTGATGCGCTTTCGCAAACGAATAACACGTTTTATTTTATAGATTTTACAGCAAAAATCATTGCCAAACTAAATGAAAATAGTTCACTTACGATAAGTTCTATTTTTTCAAAAAATGAATTGGATTTTGAATCAAAGTTTGATGAGATTAATCAACGAACGAAAGACGATTTATCAATTGACAATCGTGGAATTGGCGCGACATGGAAAAACAATTGGAATAAAAAATTTGCTACAAAACTCAGTGTAACGGCTTCTCGTTTTAATTTTGAATATATCGGACAAGAATTATTGTCTAATCTGTTTGATTACGAAACTGTCAAAAAGAATAAAGTATTGGATGTTGGCGTTCATGCGGAATCAGAATATAAATTAAATAAGAAAAATACTTTTATTGGCGGTTATGAATTATCTTTCAATGAATTAGATTATACGATTGGGAAACAATCGGATGTTATTTTTGATCCAGATTTTTTGATTAGTTCCGAAAATTCTAAAAATACAGTACACGCTATTTTTGGCGAACATCGCTTTAAAGCAAACGATTGGACTCTTTTTACAGGCATTCGCGGAAGTTATGCAACTGTGACTAATGATTTCTTTTTTGAACCAAGAATTCATGTTTCTAAAAAACTAAATCAACAGTTTAACGTGACACTTTCGGCAGAAAGACAATTTCAATTTATCAGTCAGATTATTGAGTTTGAAACGCAAAATTTTGGATTGGAAAATCAGGTTTGGATTGCAGCAAATGATCATACAATTCCTGTGTTGCGAAGCGAACAAGTCAGTATTGGTGGTAATTTTCAGCAAGATACTTGGAGTGTTGATGTAGAAACTTATATCAAGAAGATTAACAATTTAACATCACTTACCAGAGGTTTTGACCTAGAAACGACCACGCTTGCTATTGGCGAAAGTACCATTACTGGATTGGATGTTTTAGTAAAAAAACGCTTCTATAATTTTACAAGTTTAGTCAGTTATTCGTTGACTAAAAATGATTTTCAGTTTGACGATGTAAATAATACAAAGCCATTTTCAGGCAATTTTGACATTCGTCACTATTTGTCGTTGATTCAATCGGCAAAGTTTGGCAACTTAGAATTATCGCTTGGTTGGCGTTACAGAACCTCGCGTCCGTATACGTTAGCACTTGGTTTGGAAGGCGATACTGCGGAAAACATCACCATTCAATACGAAGAAACTAATGGTGAACGCTTGAACGATTATCATCGCTTGGATTTTTCGGCAAAGTATACATTTAAACCCTTAAAAAATAAAAGTGCCAAAGCTTCACTCGGTTTTTCATTGTTGAATATGTATAATCAAAAGAATATTTTAAACCGAAACTACCGAGTTATTTTAAATACCGAAAACGCTGAATTTCAGTTGCGAACTATTGATAAAATCTCTTTGGGAAGAACACCTAATTTTATGGTTCGGTTGGAGTTTTAAGTAACATTATTTTGCCACGAATTCACAAATGTTTTTTGAATCTTGAATCTTTGAATCGTAACCACAATTGCACACATTTAATTTAATTGATTGTTAGATTGAAAATAAAATCATACTTTCGGACTTGTATTTTAAATGTACCCATTTAGATACACAGAACATAGCTTTTATGATTGTACAAAAAATTTCTATTATTATTCCTGCTTATAATGAAGCAGCAACGATTCATAAAATTCTAGATAAAATTCAGGAAGTAACGTTGGTGAACGACATCCAAAAAGAAATTATTATTGTAAACGATTGCTCAAAAGATTCGACTACAGAGAAAATTCACGCCTATATCAGCAATCATCCTTCGTTTGATATTCAGTATTATGAACATGAAGTCAATAAAGGAAAAGGCGCGGCTCTTCATACCGGAATTAGCAAAGCAACTGGCGATTTTTTAGTCATTCAAGATGCTGATTTAGAATACGATCCCAGAGAATATAACGATTTACTAAAACCTATTTTAGCTGGATTTGCAGATGTTGTGTACGGTTCCCGATTTATGGGAAGCAATCCGCATAGAGTCTTGTTTTTTTGGCATACCATCGGAAATAAGTTTTTAACTTTTTTATCTAATATGTTTACCAATTTGAACTTAACAGATATGGAAACTTGTTATAAAATGTTTAAAACGGATATTATTCAAAACATACAACTCAAAGAGAGACGATTTGGTTTTGAACCCGAAGTGACGGCAAAAATTTCCAGAGTTCCTAAAATTCGGATTTATGAAGTCGGCATTTCCTATTACGGAAGAACCTACGAAGAAGGCAAAAAAATCGATTGGAAAGATGGCATTAGAGCTATTTATTGCATTTTGAAATACGGTGCGTTGCGGATAAAATAATCGCTACTTCTTTACAAAATCTTCAGAGTTTTTACTTTTTTTCCAATACGCAAATAGTAAGAATACAACTAAAAATACTACCCAATCATTGTAAAAAGTATATCTGAATACCGCGTGAATTCCTATGGAAATGGCACATACATTTAAGATAGCACATAAAAGCAGTAATGAAATAATTCTACTCAATACATCATTTCTTTTGAGTAGCATTCGTAAAGAAAAAATGAGCATACACATATATAATAAAGCATATTTCAGACTGCCAAAGCCAAAGACAATATTCCCATAATAAAGTCCCAACCATTTTCTAAAGTTGTCTTTTATCAAAGGAACCGTCATTTTTTTATTGATCGCATCCACAAGAATAAATCGCTCATCTTCCGTAAGATTGCTGTCAAAATGCGCGTCACTTACACGATAAATTGTTTTGTTAGCAATGCTTGTATAATTGGACACAAACACCATCGTTTTGGAGCTTCCTTCGGAAAGTTGTAAATGATGTACATTGAGATTTTTATCGTTCAGTTGCTGAATTATTTTTTTAAAAAGCGCTTTTTCTTCTGGATTTGTGAAAAGTACTTCATCTGCTGCATCCGCCACAAAATATGCGGGCGCAGCTAAGTGAATTCCCGTCCACGGTGTACTTACAAAATGATGATGTACTATTTTATGAAACGTTTTATCGGTGATCGTTGTTAGCAATGGTAACAGCAAAAATATTCCGAGTATGATTCGATAGTTTTTCCATTGCTTTTCTTTCACGATAACCCAAACTAGCATCAGTATTGCAATAGGAATCAAGTAATAAAATTGAGTTCTTGTTAGTAATAATATAAATAGAAACGGAATGGCTAGGAGTAATTGCTTTTTTTGATACGCTATAAAAAAGGCAATAAAACGCGCCATAACTACTAAATACAACCCATAAGATAAGGCTTCGGAAAGAATATTATTGGCAATTCTTCCATTGAAATAATATGGAATTAACAATGCTAAAGTCAGTAACATGGTTAAGACAAATCCTAAAGAAAAATATTTTCGAATGGTTTGCACAAAGAAATAAATTGCGCTAAGTCCGATGAGTAATTGCGTCGCTATTAAGCCAACTTCGAAATAGGATCCAAATAGAAGTTGATTGATTTTTAAAAATATTGTATAGCCTGCCGATCGAATGATATACATATCCAAATACCCAGTAGAATCGGGAAAGTAGACAATAGGATTTCGAAAAACAAATACACAGGTAATGAGGAATAAGATTCCGATTCCGATGTTACTGATTTGTTTGGTAAACTTCACGTTTTTTGTTTTGGTAAAAGTATTTATATTTTTTTTAGCGTTTTATTTCACAAATCCATTTTGGAGTCTATCGTATATTTTTTTTCCAAGTTTTGCTGCGCCAGCTTCCGTTGTATGGTAATAATCGTAAAAATCATCGGCTTCCCAATCGGAATCGTTTGTTAGGTCAATTACTTGTTCTTCGCGCACCACTTCTTTGATCACCGCATTCAATTTATTGAGCAATGTATAATAGCCAACACCATTATACGCGTAACTTTCTTCTAAATAATTGAGTTCTTCCACGCCAAAAACTTCGCCGTTTCTTAGTTGATACAAAAATGTGGGTTGTGTTATAAAAATAGGAATCGCGCCCATTTTTTCCGAATATGCAATTAGTTTTTCAAGTCGTGATTTGAATGCTTGTAAATTTTTTGTGCTGTATAATTCGATCAGTTTTTCATCTAAAATTTCTTGTGTTGTGTACTTTTTGCTTGAAAAATCTATTTTATGATGTCCAACGTTGTGCTTTTTAGCTTTTCGGATTCCTTTCAACTTTCGATACACATTGTATACAACCGATTTATCTCTGATCTGACTTTTGATACTTCGACTTTCTATTGCTTCAAAATTATCATATTGAGAATCACTGCTTACGCGATAAAAATCATTGATTCCCACATAAAAGAGAATCATTTCTGGTTGTAGTTTTTCGATTTTAGAAAACCACAATTCAAAACTTTTCAGATGTCCGTAGGTCGATTGTCCATCCACACCTGCATTGGAAACATTCATGGTATCGCCAGCGTCTTTAATTTGCCTTTCCAACACTTCTTGCCAGGTTTTCGAATCGTCAATATAGCGTTGATCTGTGGTGCTTCCACCAACCGTCAGAATGTCTATTGTTGAAGGCTGATCGAATGAAGAAATTCCTCGCAATCCAAATTTATCTCTTGAATACGTAATGGTCGGATTTTCGGTATCGTATAAATGATCTACGTCAAATTCAAATTTGGCATCTTTTATAATTCCCAAATTGCTCAATTGGTTGCTACTACTGAACCAACCGCCGAAAAAAAGTTCAATCAATAGGATTCCAATCAGGAGAATGGAACAATTAATCAATATGAGTTTTAGTTTTTTGGACATCGTATGGACGAAAATACTATTTTATAAGTTAATAGTTTACTTTTTCGTTTTATCGGCTAAATAATTATAAAAAAACGAGTTTCTCAAATACGTTTGGCAAGCTGCTTTACTTTCAAGTTTTGAGTATAAATTGATCTCATAAAAGATTCCATGTAGTGTGAATTCAATTTGGTTTTTAGACGTGTTGAAAGTTATATTTTCAATGGCGATATCTATATCCTTTTTAAGTTTTACCAGCTCATCAAAATGTGAACAGATGGTTTTTGCCAATTCATTTTCGTCATTGCTTGGCGAAACAGTTGCCCACATTGGATACATTCCTTTGTAGTCGTATTCAAAAGCACGTTCAATTAATTTTGAAATGGCTTTATCAATTTGATTTAAATCTTTTAAAAACCGGTACTTCCAAAAAGCTAAGTCCACTTTTTGATACATGTATGCTGTTAACGAAGTGGTTTCATAGGCAATATTATCAGCCTTTTCTACAAAATTTAAGCCTTTTTCAAATTTGCCACTCTTCCCATAATAACTCGCCAAATGCATGGTTGCATGATACCGATAGTTTTTAAAGGGTTTTCCTATTTCATGGTTTTCATCTCTATCGTTTAATTTCGAATTGATGATTTTATCATAATATTTGAGTGCATTTTTTTCATCATCCTCTTGTATATAGTAATACATGATATTTCCAATGACAGTTCCGAAGGTTGATGATCGTTTACGGGCTTTTCGCTCAACTTTTTGCCATACTTTTAAAGCTTCGTCTTCCTCTCCGTTTTCAAATAATTCTATGCCTTTGTCAATTTTTTCATTCAGCTTACTTTGACTGATTACAGGATTTGAAGAAAGCACTATTAGTAGCACGAATACTATGTTTCTCATAATTTGATGGTACTATGATAACATACTAAATACAAGTATGTTTCGGTTTTACACAAAGTTGAGTTTTTTTTAGTAAAGGGCAAAAATTAATATTTTTATTTTTTTTTGAATGATAAACTATCGATTCAACCAATCTTTAAAATCGCTCGTTTTTTGTCTGCTGACAATGAATTCCTGATCACGTTCTTGTGAAATTGATAGTTTTACCCGATGATTGAAGTACGGATTGATTTTTTGAATCGCACTTTTTGCTACTATTTGACCACGATTGATTTTGTAGAATTCTTCCGGATCTAAGGTGTTGAATAATTGATCGATGGTTTCATCAATAATGTATCTTTTTGAAGTGGTTACGCCAAATGTAATGCTGTCTTCAGAATAGACATATAACAAATCGGAAATCTTTATTTGTACAAAACCGTTGCCTTCTTTTACTAATAAACCACTTCGATTGCTCGTGTTTTTAGTTTCGGTTTGCGATTGAATACTGGTCAATAATTGTTTTAAAATGGCAGGTTCAACCGTTGATTTTTGATTGGATTTGTTGAATTTATCCAACGCGATTTGCAAATCCGCTTTTTGAATGGGTTTTAGCAAGTAATCAACACTGTTTACTTTGAACGCCTGAATGGCATATTGATCAAAAGCAGTGGTGAAAATGATTGGCGCTTCGACCTCAACTTTTTGAAAGATTTCAAAACTTAAACCATCTGCTAATTGAATGTCCATAAATACCAAATCGGGTATGTTGTTCGTTTGAAACCAACTAACAGCATCTTCAACCGTATCAATAATGTCTAACAATTCATACGTAAAATTACAAGTTGCCAACATGTTTTGCAATTGATTTGCAGCACGCGGTTCATCTTCTATGATTAGTATTTTCATAATTTATGTGTTACATCAGATGATTTTAAAAGTGGTATAGAAACAATAAATTCAGTTCCATCGTTTTCTATTATTGGTAATTTATCAGAGAGTAATGCGTGTCTTTTTTCAATGTTTTTTAATCCAACTTTTGTGGATGGCAATTGTGTTGATTTTGGTTGTATTTTATTGTGTACGATTAAATAATTATCTTTTACTTCCACCGTAATTGTTAGTGGTTTTGATCGAGAGATGACATTGTGTTTGATGGCGTTTTCGAGTAATAGTTGCAAACTCATCGGAACAATCATGCTTTCTAATGCGGTTTCTGGTAGTTTCCAATTCAGTTTCAAGTTATCACCAAAACGTTCAGATTGAATGTGAATGTAGGCACGTGCAAACTTTAATTCATCCCGCAAGGGAATTATATTTGCATTTCCCGAATCTAAGATGAATCGATATACATCTGATAGTTTGTCTACAAATTTTTTGGCGTCTTCTTTAGAGTTTTGATCAATGATATCGCGCAACGTATTTAAGCTATTGAATAAAAAATGTGGTTGTGCCTGATTTCGCAACGCATCTAATTGTGCCAAAACCACCACTTGTTTTGCTTGTTCTTCTTGACGAATTGATTTTTGCAATTGTACATAATAATAAATTGCTTCATACATTGCCATCACCATCGTACTTATAATAATAATTGGCAATAGTATTTCATAGCGCTCATTGAAATAATAGGTCTGATTAAAAAATTTCTCAATAAAAATTCCACCCAAAGTATCCACTGAAACTACCGTTATTACAATAGTTAGAAAAAGTAAAAAGATTCGTTTTGGGTTGTCTTTGAACGCTGGAAACTTCTTTCGAAGGAAAATGATATTCACCCGCATAATAAACCAATTACAGGTGGCAAACATCAATGAAATACTCCAATTGATTAAAGCCCATTTAAGTTCATGCTTTGCAAATGAGTTGTTAAAAAGATAATCCGTCACAAAACTAAGGATGAAAATTCCGATGATCACAAACCAAGTGTCATCGAATCCCATGTATTTTAAACGTTTTTCTTTGTTAATGAACATCTTTTTTTTGTTTAATAATTCAATTTCACTAGTATCTGAGTAAAGATACAAGACCGCTGCGCTGAAAGAATGAAGAACCAAGACTTGATGAATCTTATAATTTAATTTCTTTGTGTCTTGTTTCTTGAATCTTGTCTATTTTCTATTCTCTCCAAAAATCTATTCTCGATACGATTTTCTATCAAAAATCACTCGAATTGACGATTTTTTAGCTTGAATCTAATAGTCCAACAATCTAAAAATCTAATCGTCTAAACTCTAATTAACGGTATTCCTTGTTTAGCTTGATAAAATAGATAGCCAATCCACGCTGCATATAACAATCCAAAAATAACAACCGCAATGACCTGATTTTTAGTTGAAGTCTTCCATTTTTTAGAGCCTATGAATGCGAATAACGGAATTATTTGAATGCCATGCAATCCAAAGAAGTGTGCAATTCTTAAATCGCCCGCAACTGTGCTCCAATTTACTAATGGTAAACCTTCGCCGCCATCGGCTACACCAACATTGTGTCCCATTTGACTGATCATTTGTCCGCCAACCCAACTTCCGACAATGATCACAATCCAACCTAAAAGAATGGCTATTTGAATTGATTTCGTTGTTTTTAGCTTCAATCGAATCGTTTCAAAGGCAAATAATAGCATGATGAGTACATTGATTGCGATTAAAATTCCCATCGCCGCAAATAGCAATCCGTCAAATAAAGATTCTTGATTGTAATGTGAACGAACGCCACGTGAAGCTTGATATACAATGATTCCAATTTCAAATAAAAGCGTCCAAGAAACAATGTTATTTAGTATGTTTTTCTTTCTTGTTGAAAACGGATATAGTGTCATTAAAAAACCAACTGTCATGATGTAAATAGCGCCTGAAATACAGAATTTTAAAGGTTTTATCCAAACGTTTACGCCAATTAGTGTTCTTTCATCTATGAACAATCCGCCAATACAAATCAACGCTCCAAATACATGAATGAGTACAATGGTGAATAGTATTGGACTTTCCTTTTTTACGGTGCGAAATACTTCTTTTAGATACTTCATGCTTATGCTTTTTTTAGTTTAATAGCTCTCATGATCATGAATACTAGAAATCCGACAGGACCTAACATGAAGGTTCCCAATAAACAAGGTGCAATGATGATTGGGTGAATGTTTAGTTCTTTGTTTTGATTTACGATCCACATTCCTACTAATAAATCGAAAGCGAGATAATGAACCCAACCTGCTAAGACTGCGTTTTCTTCTGTAAATAGTTGCATTACTGATTGTAGACTTCCAAAGTCCATTCCGCCACCAATTTGTATCGCTTGAATGATAAAAATTGCATAGATGCCTGATAATGCTATTGGAATGATTTTGTAATCGATAAAGAATCGTGTGACTTTCCATTTTGGTAGAAAAATTAGTAAAATCCACATCGGCATTGCGAGCATTCCGACAATTTTGAAAACTTCTGCTGGTGTCATAATTGGTTAATTTAAAAGTTCATTTTTTGATTGATGGTTCAAAAGTGCACTAATTTCATGAAAAGAAACATTGCTTTCTGTTGAAGTGTCGTAAAATAGGATTGAAGTGTTATTATTAAAAAAATATGAGAATTTAATAATTCTCTTTCAATTATACGGTAATACCATAAGCGAAGTACTTCATTTCAATAAAATGCAAGTTTGAGGGTACGAAGGTGCTGTTTTTTTAAAATATTTACTGAATATCTCGTTATTATATATAAGAATACTCCTCGATTGAATCTAATCATAAAATATATTGACTATGATAAGAAGCAATTTATTTCTGCTGTTTTTATTGACTATTACAGTTATGAATGGTCAACAAAAAATCAATAAGCGTATAAAATTAGAAGAAAAACTTTCTATTTCGCATCAAATTGAATTAGAGAATTATCAAGTAATGCTTGATAGTGCACGTACATCTATAGATTCTGCTAAAATTTATAACGATGTTGCTACAGTTTATCTTAAATCCAAGTATTATTTAACCAACCCTGAATATAACTGTGTAATTGACTATGCCAACAAAGCAATTAATCTAACCAAAGATGATAAGAGTAATTTAGGTATTCAGCAACATTTAAAATCTTTATGTCGAATTGGTGCTGCTTATAAAGATATTGGAAATACTTCAAAAGCAATGGATTATTTTAATGAGATTTTGAGTAGTACTGAAACTGTTTCCAACCCTTCTTATTTTTATGATGCTAGGCAATTAGCAACAACAAAAATTGCCTCTTTTTTTGCTACACAAGAAAATTATGAATTGGCAATTAATCAATATACATCTTTATTTGAGTATATAAAAAAGAAAGAAATTGACACCTTAAAAATATCTTCTATTGTTTATTTACGGTATGCTAATTTTCATAGGGAAATAAATAGTTTGGATATTTCTTTTGAATATGCGAATAAAGCAAAAGAGGTCGCTATTAGAAATAATAAATCTTTTAGAGTGGCAATGGCATATTTAGAATTAGCATCTATAGCATTTAAAAAAGAAGAAATTTGGAACGCCAAAATGTTTTTAGCAAAAGCTTTTAAACTTCTTAAAAATACTCAATATGTTGGGTTGCTTTCAGAATATTATTATATTAAATCATTACTCGCCGACAGAAGTTCTAACCTGTATAATAAGATCTATTATGCTGAAAAGGCATTTGATTTACTCAACAAACAGACCATTTCTAAACTTCATATTACCATTGGAAATTTACTATATGAAGCGTATAAAGAAAATGGTAATTTTAAAAAAGCCAGCTATATATTAGAAGAAACTTCAAGTTTAGAAAAGAAGCTTACAAATAATGAAGAAATAAAAAAAAGCGCCTTGATAGAGGTAAAACGAAGAGATGACGATATTATATCCGAACAAACTAAAAGTAAAAATAAAAGTAATGTGATTCTTTTTGTCGTGACCCTTTTTATTCTCGCCGTTATAACAACAATATATATTTTTAAGGATCGACAGAAGAAAATTAGAGTAGCACTTGAAATTACTGAAAAGAATGAACAGTTAAAAGAATTAGATAAAGTAAAATCACGCTTTTTTTCTAATATTTCTCATGAGTTACAAACACCTTTAACACTTATTTGCGGACCTATTGAACAAGTATTAAACGAAGAAAAAAAATCATTAGATCCTGTTACAAAAGCAAAATTGCAAATGGTTATGAAAAATACAAAAGCTTTAAAGGTACTGATCAATGATATCCTAGATTTGTCAAAACTGAAAGCAAAGAAGTTAACACTAAACTCAGAAAACATTAATCTTCATACTTTTTTTAATGAAATCATTCAAAAGTTTACTTTGTTAGTCCGACAAAATGATATCAAATTTCAGTATTGTTTTAAGAACTTAGAGGCAAATTACGCAGTAATAGATACAAAAAAACTAGAAAAAGTTATTAATAATTTACTTTCAAATGCTATAAAGTATACACCAACAAAAGGTACTATTTCTGTAAAAGGTACATTTATAAAAAATAAGCAGTTACTAATTAGTGTAAAAGATACTGGTGTTGGAATTTCGTCAAGTGATATCCCTCAAATTTTTGATCGTTATTTTCAAACAAGTGATACTACAAAGCCTTTAGAAGGTGGTTCTGGCATAGGTTTATCATTGGTAAAAGAATTGGTAGAATTGATGAAAGGAAAAATTGCCGTGAATAGTAAACTCGGTCAAGGAAGTATATTTACTATAACAATTCCTGTTAAGAAAATGAAACAGAAAACTCGTGAAAATTTTCAAACAAATATGTTGTTAAATAACGAAATATCTCTTGATCACCTTGCCTTAGAAAC
This sequence comes from uncultured Kordia sp., assembly GCA_964351775.1. GTDB lineage: Bacteria > Bacteroidota > Bacteroidia > Flavobacteriales > Flavobacteriaceae > Kordia. The sequence continues at coordinate 15,137 of CAYGPQ010000029.1, forward strand.
CGAGTTTAAAACAAAAGAACATACTATTCTTATTGTAGAAGATCATACAGGAATGCAAGAATTTATAGCCTCCATTTTACAAAAAAGATATAAATTACTCATCGCAAATAATGGAAAAGAAGCCATAGATAAATTGAATACGAATACGGTAGATTTGATTGTATCTGATGTAATGATGCCTGTAATGGACGGTTTTACATTTTTGGAAGCGATAAAGCAATCTGAAACACATTATGATGTGCCAATTATTATGCTAACTGCTTTGTCAGAAATAAGATATAAACTTAAAGCCTTAACAATTGGTGCAGACGATTATTTAACCAAACCATTCGTTTCCAAAGAACTTTTAGCCAGGACACACAATTTAATTGAACGTTATTGTAGTCGTAAAAAAGTGAAGGCTGAAAGTACCATATTAGATGTTACTATAGAGGAATCATCAAGTGAATCTACTATTATAAATGTTGGTAAACATACAAAATCAGACATTGAGTTGATGACTAAAGTTGCTAAAATCATTGAGCAAAACATAGATAATCCTGATTTTAAACTCAACGATCTTACCGAAGAAATATACCTAAGCGAGCGTCAATTGCGCAGAAAAATAAAACTGATTACAGGCTTGAGTCCTAAGAAGTTTCAACAAGAAATTTTATTATCAAAAGCACGAACGCTTCTAGAAGAAGGTATTTATTATAACACTAAAGCTGTGGCTTTATCAGTTGGAATGCAAAACACAACGCGTTTTAGTAAACTCTATGAAGCGCGTTTTGGGAAACATCCTTCGGATTATTTTAAAGCGTAAAATTCCTGAAAAGCATACAATAAGAAGTGCGTTTTATCAAGTTAAACCTTAACACTAAGTGAAGTTGAAGTGCATTGAAACTTTTCACAACAAACGAACAATAAGCTCAATGAGATCCTAAAATATATCTCAATGCTTTTATATAAAAATTAAGATTTACCATATCAAAAATCTCCCAGATGCTTTGTTAGGCACGATGGGAGATTTATTTAAAAATAACTAAGTCATATAGTGGTTAGCTTAACTTAATTTTGGGTTTGTAATGAAATTAAAAATTTGTTTGCTTTTTTTATTACTAAGTTCTAAACATTATTTTTAATCAATTATATATGCAGCAACTCTAAATTCGTGAGAAAGATGTTCTGTAACATCCATTGTATGGTATTTTGATGGTTGATTATAATTATCATTAAAAGCACTCACATTTACTTTATGCTTTTCTGTCATACTACCAGACTCGCCAGCTCCTACTTCTACTCCTACCACATAATTTCCTTTAAATTGAATTGGAAATTTCCATTCTGTTTTTACAGGCACCCATCTTTCTTCAAGTTGATATCTAACAGATTTTCCTCTAGGAACATTCACCAAAGGGAAATAAAAATTTTCTTGAAATGAATTTTCATTAGTATATGTATATGCAGTTCCTAAAGTAACTGTGGCTGACGCTTCACCTTCTGCAACGAAAGGAATACTAATTTTACCACCTGCCGTTACAGAAGCACTAGCCTCTACTGTAAATTGATGAGAAATGGATTTCCCTGTAGTTATCCATAAATCTCCACCTATTTGCTGAGTATCATCCCAATAATTTGGGTGAACTTGTGCATTAACACTCGGTACTCTCTTCCATAATGAAAACCCTGTGTTTTGGCTTACAATTCCTGAACCATAAAACCTATATTCGGGCGCAGCCGGATTGGTTACACTCGACCAATAATTAGTAGCTCCATATTTTTGTGAATTATAAGGGCCTAATGAAACGGATGTAATACCCAAATACTGATTATAAGGACCCGATGGGCTATAATTTGAGAAATATTCATTTTCAACAGTTCTAAAGACCTGATTATCAACAATACCAACAGCTCTTACTTCATTTTTATAAATTCGTTTCCAAGGAGTTGTTGCAGTCAATGTACTTGTTCGTTTTTGCAGATCAATATCTTTAATTCTTTTTCCAAACTCACGAGTTTCAGAAACTGCATCAGGTTTTACACCTGCTAAATCAATATCATCTTTAACCTCTGTAGTCACTGGCTCTTCTTCTAAATCACCTTTCTCACAACTTACAAAAGTAAAAAAGGAAATTAAAATTAGTGATGCTAAATATCTATTTATTTTTTTCATAGTATTTTATTTTTAAATTATTATTTTAACGTACCCGTTTAAAAAAACAAGTATAATAGGTACTTAATTAGCTATGCTATTTTTAAGCTACGGATCAAAGTGATCATTTCTTTTTCTTACTTTTTTCATGTTTAAAATAATTTGGTTAAAAAATAATTAATGCTGTACAACGAAACGAATGTATGTAGATAGAAACTGCTTTCAAATGCAAAAACGGACGGCTGCTTTCAATAACGGACGGCTGCTTTCATTTTCGGACAAAAGCTTGGAAATCGTTGCAAAAACGGTCATTAGAGAAGAAAAAAGATGCTGACAGAAAGCCAAAAGTAGCGCGTTTCAATTTGAAGTATTAAAAAAGAGGCGCTCTAAAAAGTGTGGAAAACGTCATTCTCAATTTTTATATTGGGTTTATCAAATTGTATTTCAGAATTTCAATAGATTAATCTTCAAGGATTATGTGAAACTGAATCAAGTTCAGTTTGACGAAAATTATATTTTTCAGACAACCACGCTCTTTTTTATTTAAGAATTAGATGCTGCTGTTTTATGTAGCAGTTTTTATTTTTTCCTATTCCAATATTTTAAATTTGATGAAAGTGTAAATGCAGCTTTTTTATATCAATAAGAAAAATGATGTTGAAACGTAGGTATAAAAAATTTGACCAATTAACGCGTAAAGAGGTTGAGGACAAGAAAAGTATACGCATAAAAAAAGTCACTATTTCTAGTGACTTTTGAAAGCTTTGCTCCCCCTCTTGGGCTCGAACCAAGGACCCTTTGATTAACAGTCAAATGCTCTAACCAACTGAGCTAAGGAGGAGTGTTATTGCTTTTTGCGAGGGCAAATATATGCTATTTTTTTTTTCGAACAAACAAATAAATTAAAAATTTCAAAAACTTTTAACTTATGTCCCATTTCTTGTTAAGAAGTGCCTTTTATCAGGTTCCAGATATCATTTCCAAAGATCACCACCATTAAACTCATAATGATTACAAAACCTACAATTTGACCAATTTCCATCACTTTTTGCGAGGGTGCTTTCCCTACAATGATTTCATAGAGTAAAAACATCACATGGCCGCCATCTAAGGCAGGAATAGGCAATATGTTTAAGAAGGCTAACCATACCGAAAACATAGCCATGAAATTCCAAAAGAAGTACCAATTCCAACTGGTTGGCATCATGTCTACAATACCGATAGGTCCTTTTACTTTTTTGTAGCCTTTAATTACTGGATTAAAGATGAGTTTGAATTGCTTTACTTGGCGTACTAAAACATCAATAGTTTCTTGAAATCCTCTTGGGACTGCTTCAACGAAGCCATATTCTTTTGTAATTGATATTTTTTCTTCTGCTAATCTAACATTTGGATAGACTCCTAAACCAAGACTGTCGGAAACTTTTGCTGTGATGTCAATCATTTGACCTTCTCTTTTGACTTTTAAAGCAATAGTTTTTCCTGCACTTTTATCAATCTCTTCAGTAAATTCATCCCAAAATTCTAGTTTTATACTATTTGCCGTAATAATTTCATCGCCTGCTAATATTCCAGCTTCCTTTGCATAGGTACTATCTATAACTTCTCCAATAATTAATGAATTGTATCGCGGAATAATGATTTGTCGTCCTCTACGCTCTAATGCTGCTTTTTTTCCTTCATCACTTAAGGCAACAGTAACTTCCTCTCCGTTACGCATTACGGTAACTTCATCACCTAATAAAAGGTCAATGTTTAGGTATTTGTCTAGTTTTTCAACTTTTTTGCCATCAATAGTAAGTATATTATCGCCTGTTTTGAGTCCAATTTTTTCACTTACACTATCAAAATACAATCCGTGTTCAATTTTATTAACAGGAACGTAGCTTTCCCCATAATACATAAATAAAGCAATGTATATAAACCATGCTAGTAAGAAGTTGACGATGACACCACCTAACATAATGATGAGACGTTGCCAAGCTGGTTTTGAACGGAATTCCCACGGTTGTGGCGGTTGTTCCATTTGTTCTTTATCCATGCTTTCATCAATCATTCCAGCAATTTTGACATATCCTCCTAATGGAAGCCATCCAATACCGTATACAGTATCTCCCACTTTCTTTTTAACTAAAGAAAACCATGGATCAAAAAATAAGTAGAATTTTTCAACTTTCGTTTTGAAAAGCTTTGCTGGTATGAAATGCCCCAATTCGTGAAGAATCACTAAAATTGATATGATAAGGATAAACGATGTAATCTGAATAAATAATCCCATTTAAGTATAAAATGTTTATAGAACGCACAAAAGTAAGCTTTTATGATAACTTAAAAAAGAGTAGTGTACACCTAAAATTTTGTTTTTAGTGCATTTATGCTAAAACGATGTAAGATTGGATTATCTTTTAATGGAAACTAAGGTTGTTTTGTTTGCTGTATTTTCAATAGAAGGCTTGATTTCTAATTCAGCAACTGCCTCAATATCAATTCCGATAGTATTGTTTTTAGAGATCAAATCAAATTTTGGATCAAAGATGATATCTGAAATTTCAAAACCAACAGCTAGTGTAAATTCTTGCCCGTTAAATGTATTATCTAAGGTAATTAGCTTTTCTTCTCCTTGCGTTCCAATAACCAAGAAAGGTACATTCATTTCAAAATAATCAACTTTTTTGTTCGATTGCTCTTGATTCATTTTGATGCTCACTTCACGCTGGTCTCCTTGATACCAAGCAACATCGTACGAAGGATATCCTTCTCCGTAAATCCAATCATTGAAAAATTCTTGCAAATCTGTTCCACTTGCTTTTTCTAAATGTGCTTGTAGTTGACTTGTATTTGCATATCCGTACGCCAATTCTTCATCATTCAAATAATTTCTAATTCCTTGAAAGAATACGTCATCACCAAGTTTTGTACGCAACATGTGAATGACCATTGCACCTTTATTATAGCTTAATCTAGAACTAAAGATGCGTCCAACATTATCCAACTTTTCATCTTGTACATATACTGAGCCATTTCTTGAGCTTGTAATGTCTGCAATTTTTCCACGCTTCCAATTGATAAAATCTTGCTCACCATCTAAATGATTTTCTACCAAACCTGATAAATACGTAGCAAAACCTTCATTTAGCCAGATATCATTCCAGGAATCACAGGTTACTTTGTTTCCAAACCATTGGTGTGCCAATTCGTGTGCAATTAATGATCTGCTAAAATTCCCCATAAAAGAAATCGTAGAATGCTCCATTCCGCCACCATATTCAAACTCTGCATGTCCGTATTTTTCATCTTTAAAAGGATAGTCTCCAAATAAATTTTGAAATAAATTCATGATATCCACCGTCACTTTTGTGTACTCTTCTGCTTTCTCTCTTGATTCTGGATATACGTAATTTACAATGTCAAAACTATATCCGTCTCCTTCGATAGTTTGCGAAAACATTTCGTAGTCTGTTACCGCAATTCCAATTAAATACGAAGGAATTGGGTAATTGTGTTGCCAATGTGTCGTCACAAGATTTCCGTTTGCTACTTCTGACAGTATAACGCCATTAGAGACTGCCTTGTAATCCTTTGGAGCCGTAATAATCACATCAATTTGATCAATCTTATCATTCAAATCTTGCTTACATGGCCACCAATCTCTTGATCCGTAAGGTTCAGATAATGTATATAATGATGGTGTATTGTTATGTGTGGTGGTTACAAATCCGTCTCCGCCAGCATTTTTGTTTGGCGTTCCTTCATATATAATCGTCACTTTTTCTATGGCATTTTCACAAATTCCTTTGGCAAATGTAATGGTAAGTTCGTTATTTTCTTGTGAGAAAGTTAAAGCTTCCTGGTTATTATTTGTCACGGAAGCTACTTGTAAGTTGTCTGATAAATCAAAAACGATTTCATCTGTATTTTCTAAAGCGCGGAATTCTGAAGTGACTGCTCCTTTAATATAATGTTTTGCGGGATCAACTTCTAATTGAAGTGTATGTGATAACAAATCGTAGGTAGCTGTATGCTGATTTGCTTGAAAATCCTGTAGTTGTGCTGCTTTATGATGCTCTCCCTGCACTATGTCCATCAGTTCTTGACCTGATTGACTATAGGCGATAAAAGTCCATAAGAAACCAATGGCTAAAAAGGTATTTCTCATTATTAAGTTAGATTTGGGATAGACAATATAGGAATTTTTCCCAATCAAAAATAAAAATCGTAATTTTGTAGCGCGTTTTTTCGATGAATACACGAAATAGAATCGACGAACGGTCAATTTAACCGCTAAACGGACATAAATGTTAGCCTTTTTTAAAAAATATACACTTTTCGCGATTGTAATGAGCTGTTTATCAGCAATTATCGTCACTACATTTTACTTCGCGTTAGAGAAAAAAGACGTGTTACCTGTCTATCAACCGACAAATTTCAATATTGATTTAGTAGATTCTTCGATACAACATGTAAGCAAGTATCATACAATTAAAGATTTTAAACTGGTGAATCAGAATGGTGATACCATTACACAAGAAGACTATAAAGGCAAAATTTATATAGCCGATTTTTTCTTTACAACTTGCCAATCTATTTGCCCTATCATGACAAAAAATATGGCAGCTATTCAAAAAGAAATTTTATATGATAATGACATTCTATTATTATCACATACGGTGACGCCTGAAATTGATTCTGTTGCGCAATTAAAAAGGTATGCTATTGAAAAAGGTGTGAATGATACAAAGTGGAATTTGGTAACTGGCGATAAAAAACAAATTTACGACTTGGCGCGTAAATCCTACTTAGCAGTAAAATCGCAAGGTGATGATGATTACGGAATGATTCATACGGAAAACTTTTTATTAATTGATAAAGAAAAAAGAGTTCGAGGAACGTATGATGGAACGAAAGACGAAGACATCAAAAAACTACTGAAAGATATTCAAATCCTAAAAGAATCCTACGAATAATACTTTTTCTAAAAGGAAGTTTTCTAAGTAAATTTTTTAGCTTATTTTTGCTTCTTTAAATTTAATCTAAATAAACGTAATGCTCACTATTGCAGATTTACATAAAGGAGAAAAAGCGGTAATACTTGATTTTCCTGTGGATTCAATTCCTTTAAAGCTAATAGAAATGGGTTGTTTACCAGGAAATGAAGTCATGCTAGTACAAACAACACTCTTCAATGGCCCTTTATTTTTAACGATTAATGGAAGTAATATTGCCGTAAGAATAGATACTGCAAGCCAAATTTTAATAGAAAAAATAGTGTAATCGTATTGGCTGATGAGTGATTCAATGATAAAAGTAGCGTTAATAGGAAATCCAAACACTGGAAAAACATCTTTATTTAATCATTTAACAGGTCTCAATCAAAAAGTTGGAAACTATCCAGGAATTACGGTTGATAAGAAAACGGGCATCTGTAAACTTTCCAAAACGCAAAAAGCTACCATTTTAGATTTACCCGGAACTTATAGTTTAAACGCTTCTTCGGCAGATGAAAAAATTGCCATTGAAGTTTTAAACGATACCACCAACGAATTTTATCCCGATCTAGCAATTGTGGTCACGGATGTAGAAGAATTGAAGCGTAACTTGCTCATTTTTACACAAGTAAAAGATTTAGAAATTCCAACACTGTTAGTCATTAATATGGCGGACAGAATGCGCTCGAAAGGAATTTCATTAGATATTCCGCAATTAGAAGCAGATCTAAACACAAAAATTGTGGTGATTAGTTCCAAATTGCAAACAGGAATTGACGAGGTAAAAGAAGCGATTATAAACTATACTTCGCTACCGACTAAACGTTGCATTGCTGCGGAAAAAATTAAGCAAAATACCATTACACATCCTGAGTTGTTAACTTCGGTATCGAAATTAGAACTCAAAAAAATACAACATCGTGAAACCATCATTCGGTATCAATTTCTCAATGAAGTATTAAAAAAATCCTATACAATTGATCGCGAAAAAGCTTCGGATTTGCAAGCAAAACTCGATCGGATCTTTACACATAAAATATTCGGATATGCCATTTTCGGATTGTTATTATTACTGATATTTCAAGTTATTTTTGAATGGAGTTCCGTTCCAATGGAATTTATTGATGGTGCTTTTGGCGCGCTCGCCAATTGGACAAAAGAAACCTTACCCGCGGGAATATTTACCAATTTACTCGCCGAAGGAATCATTGCTGGTTTGGGCGGAATCGTCATATTTATTCCACAAATTGCTTTTCTGTTTCTCTTTATCGCCATTTTGGAAGAAAGTGGATATATGAGTAGAGTTGTCTTTTTAATGGATAAAATAATGCGTCGTTTTGGCTTGAGCGGAAAAAGTGTTGTTCCTTTAATTTCGGGTGCTGCATGCGCAATTCCTGCAATTATGGCAACGCGTAATATAGAAAGTTGGAAAGAACGCTTAATCACCATTTTAGTAACACCTTTTATAACCTGTTCAGCAAGATTGCCTGTATATGCAATTCTAATTGCGTTGGTCATTCCGACCGAACGCGTGTTTTGGATTTTTAATTGGCAAGGAATTACCTTGATGTTTTTATACATTGTCGGATTTGCTATTGCATTACTTTCCGCCTATATTTTACACAAAACATTAAAGATTGAGAGCAAATCGTACTTTGTGGTAGAAATGCCTAAATACAAAGTTCCATTGTTTAAAAATGTAGTGTTTACCGTCGTAGAAAAAACAAAAACATTTGTATTTGAAGCTGGAAAAATCATCTTAGCCATTTCTATTATTTTATGGGTGTTGGCTTCGGTTGGTGTGAATGATACCTTTGATAATGCAGATACTATTATTACGGAAGCGGTTTCGAAGAATGGTTTCAATGAGATTCAAGAAATTTCATTGACAAATAAAATAACACGTTACGAAAAAAGTTTAGTAGATGAAGCTAAAGAAGCTGGAAAAACCATCACTTCTCAAGAGATTAATTCAGCTATAGCTGAAAAAACACCTGCATTTAGAGAAGCAGTTATTGAAGATGAAATTGCCGCATTAAGACTTGAAAATTCAGCTTTAGGAACCATAGGAAAGGCTATTGAACCTGCCATAAAACCGTTGGGATACGACTGGAAAATTGGAATTGCCTTAGTAAGTTCGTTTGCCGCACGTGAAGTATTTATTGGAACCTTGGCAACCATTTACAGCGTAGGAAGTGAAGGCGACGACGAAGAAGCAAATACGATTAAAGCCAAAATGCAATCGGAAGTACACGCAGCTTCCGGGAAAAAAGTATTTACCTTTGCATCAGGAATTTCCCTCTTATTATTTTATGCGTTTGCCATGCAATGTATGAGCACGCTCGCTATTGTAAAACGGGAAACAAATGGTTGGAAATGGCCTATGATTCAATTATTTGGCATGACCGCTATTGCATACATCGCAGGATTTATTGCCTATCAATTTTTAAAATAAGACAAGATGATTCAAGAAATATTGGTTGGAATAACGTTTTTGATTGCTGTTGGTTTTATCATTAAGAAATTCTTCTGGAAAAAGAAAACCGCAAAAGCTTGTGGAAAAGACGATTGCGGTTGTCACTAATCTATTTTTTGACTTAGACTATTTTTTAGAAAAAAAATACTACTTTTAGTAGATGCTACTTTCACTCCTTTTTTTTGCGCCAATACTGTTGATTGGTCTCGGATATTATTTAGATTACAAAGATAATCCTACCCGATTTATGTCTGACATAAAAGGTGGAATATTGTATTTCTTAGGGTTATTAGCGTTTGTGATGATCCAAAAAGTAGTGTTTGGAGTTGGTTTACTACTACTGGTACTGGAACTTGCTATTTTTATTATAGCCTCATTTTTTATAAAATTCTTGATCGAAAAGAAAAAATAAAGACACAAAAAAAAGAGAACGTTAAGCCTCGTTCTCTTTTTTCTTATAACATAAGTTTGTTAATTATATTTTTTAATAAACAGCAACTAATGAATTCTAAAATTACTCAATACGAAAGTACATTGATTCTCAATGAATTATTTTTTATTTAGATTAATATACACGGTTGGTCGTTAAATGTGTTGCTTTCATAGACGAACGGCAATTTTGTTTCTACCTAAAATACTGTAATTCAGTTTTCTAACGTTTTATATTTGTCATTCATGCGACATAAGAATCATTAGTATTAAACGAAAAACCAATCAAAATCAATTGTTTGTCAGTTCGAGCATTATTGAAAATCAAATACATAACAAGGAAGTTATATCGAACTCACCCTATTTAACCTCTAAACAAAAAGAAATCATCTTTCATATCTTCAATTTCAGTATCTTTATTCGTGATGATATAATCAATGGCTTTCTCTGTAAACTCATCTCCTTTTTCGGTTAATGAAATGATGTTGTTTTCCAGCGTAATCATGTTATTTTTTTGTGCCAACTCTACAATCGATTTTGAGCGAATGCGTTGCCAATTGATATGTTCGTTGAGGTGATTTACATGGCGTTCACTTTCTTCTGTATGGTTTCGGATGTGTAATAAAAAGACCAATAACATAATTTCGGTTTTTTGCTGTTGTACTTTGTAATAGCCGAAAATAACGCCTCTTTTGGGCAACATATACATCAACAATGCTGATAAAATAGCTGTTATTATCAAAATGTATATATAATCGTGTACGACAAATTGAGCGAAAACCGTTTTAATTTTTTCACCTAAAAGTAATCGTCCAAAACCAACTTCATTTGCTACTAAATATTCGTAATATTGATAAAAAATAGCCCCTGTTCCAATGGCTAAACTTACTAAAATAGAGGTGATGATTGGTTCGTAGACTAATAGAAATAAAACCGCTAAAACCGTGGTCATAGAGCCCGAAATAGAAGCATCTAAAAAGTGTGCCAACCAATAGCCTGAAATTGCTGCAAACACCCCAAAAAAGCAGGAAAGCAACAACATTCTCTTTAAATCTTTTGTGAATAGATATGCGGTTGCCGCAGGTGCAATCATCAGTGCGACGACTAATATGGGACCTACCGCATCAAATGCGCCCACAATAGTCACTGAAGAAACCGTCATGAGTCCGTAGTGCATAATAATTGGTGAAAATCCTAACGCAGCCGCTAATCCTGGATCGAACGTACTTACTTTGAGTTCTTTGAAAAATAGAAATAATAAAACGAGCGTAATCAGCAAAATGGCTCCCACAACCCAAATGGCTTTGGGGCCAAGATTGATACACGAATCGGCAATGCCTTCTGTGCAATTGATCAAAAGTGGATCAAAAGGTGCAAAACTTAAATCGCCCACCATCACCGAATCGATATCTAAATGCACATCATTCGCGTTTTTGGCAATCAAAATTACACCAATACTAAACAATGCCGGAAACACCAACCCAATGGCAGTATCTTCTTTCACCAAACCAGTTTTCTGAATAAATTCTACCAACATTACCGTGACAATTCCTGCCAAGGCTGCTAAAATGATGAGCAAAGGTGAAGAAGTATCTTTTACAATAAAAAATCCAATCACAATTCCTAAAAGTATGGAATGACTGATGGCGTCACTAATCAGCGACATTTTTCGCAACACCAAGAATGTTCCAGGAATGGCGCAGGCAACAGCAACGAGCGCTACAATAATTTGTATGACAATTTGTGCGCTATTCATGGGTGTCTTTTATTTGTTGATCATATAAATTTTCTGCTTTATTATAGCCTTCTTGCGTCATTGACCATTGTTGCCCGTTGATTTGCACATAATTCAAATCGACCAATTCTTGTAAGGAGCGTTTAGAAAATCCTTGAAAATCGTTTAATATTTTAATAGTATGTGGATGCGAAATGTTTCTGTGTGTTTTAGCAATTCCGTACATAAATGCCAAAGTTTTTTGCATTTTGATGTTATTTCTGTTTTTCCGAACGCGAATTTCTCGAAATAATAATCCTCTTTTGGGCGAAAAAATAAACGAGATAAAAACAATACTTGCCGCCACTAATACAATGACTGGGCCTGTTGGTAAATTGCTTTGACTCGCGCTGATTCCTGTACCAACAACTCCTGAGAACGCTCCAAAGATGGCAGCCAAAATCACCATGACGCCCAAACTGTTTGTCCATTGACGCGCGGCAGCAGCTGGTGCTAATAACATAGCACTCATTAACACAACGCCCACAGTTTGCAAGCCTAATACAATAGTGATGACAATAAATGTAGTGATTAATATGTCTATAAAACGGGTATTGAAACCAAGTGTTTTGGTGTAATCGGCATCAAAAAGTAAAATTTTGAATTCTTTCCAAAATACTAATAAAATAATCAAACAGATTCCCGCAACGATTGCCATGAGCCACACATCTTTTTCGAGTAATGTAGCGGCTTGCCCGAATAAATATTTATCCAAACCCGCTTGATTGGCATTGGGTTGTTTTTGAATAAATGTTAAGAGCAACATTCCAAATCCGAAGAACAAGGAAAGTGTCAAACCTAAAGCGGTATCTGACTTGAGGTGTGTATTTTTCGTGATGCCACGAATCCAGAAGGTGCCAATGAGTCCGCTTATTAAAGCACCTATTAATAAGATATTTGTGTCTTTAGCACCCATGATTAAAAATGCAATCGCGATTCCAGGCAACGCCGCATGCGAAATCGCATCACCTAGTAAACTTTGTTTCCGCAATACGGCAAAACTTCCCAACATTCCGCAAGTAGCACCCAAAATTGCCGTTCCAAGTGTAATGGTACGTAAGGTGTAATCTTCAAAAACAAGCGCTATGTATTCTTGGATATCTATGATTTCTAGTGTTTAAATTGTAGTTGAACTATTTTTCGTTTTCCCGTGGGTTTGTAAAATCCTTCCTCTTCATCATAGACAAATTCATTATGTGAAATTTCTTCTGTTTTTGTATTGACATCTAATTCAAAATCATTTCTGCGTGGAATTTGAATGACATATAAATCCGCACCTTTTTCAAATGCTGATTTGCGCTGTAATTGATCGTTTTCAAACTCGTAATAGGCTAAAATTTTGTGTTCGTGCCCGCTTCCGTGTGTTCCCCAACCTTCCAGTAAATACCCTTTTCCAATTTGATAGATTTCAATAATGACAACATCTCTAAAAACTTCATCATCATCATAGTCCATTTCTTCATTTTCTTCTTGAAAAGAAAATATCGCAACGCCAGTCGCTGTTTTATACTGAACCAAAGTTTTGAGCGAATGCCAACTTCCGCCCATGCGATTGTCCCAGCCAAAAGTTCGTATTTTTTTGTCTGGAGAAACTGTCATTCGTATAAGTTCAGAAAGTGCTGTGAACGGATAATCCCAGCTTTCTTTATTGGAAAGTACTGTTTTTAGCGAAGTTTCAAATTGAGTCACGACTTCTTCCAAATCCATTTCTGGATCATTTGATCGTAATTTTTGCAAGTTTGCAATCACTTTTTCCTCTTCAGCTTTTATGCTCGATTGCGAAAAGCTTGAAAGCGAATAACAGCCTAAAAATACGAGTAAGAAGATGGTTTTTGTTTTCATACGCTGTGCTTATTCTTGAACACTTACTTTATAGTTAATTCCGTAGGTTTTGGTTAAATTATCATCGTTGAAAATATCTTTTACAGGACCTGTCGCGATTTTTTTTACGTTTAAAAACGTAACCCAATCAAAATATTCGGGAACAGTTTGTAAATCGTGATGTACTACAATGACTGTTTTTCCTGCTTTTCGCAATTCTTTTAGAATGTTGATAATGGCTTTTTCCGTAGTTGCATCTACACCTTGAAATGGTTCGTCCATAAAATAGATAGACGCATTTTGCACTAAGGCTCTTGCCAAAAAGATTCGTTGTTGTTGTCCGCCCGAAAGCTGACTGATTTGTCGATTTTTAAACGGCAACATACCTACTTTTTCCAGTGCTTCTAACGACGCTTTTTTCTCTTTTTGCCCAGGTCGTTTGATCCAACCGAGACTTCCATACGTTCCCATCATGACTACATCCAACGCCGTGGTTGGAAAATCCCAATCAACACTTCCTTTTTGTGGCACATACGCCACTAACGAACGTTGTTGTTCATACGGTTTTCCGAAGATAGAAACAGTTCCTGCAATCGGTTTTATAATTCCTAAAATAGCTTTGATTAACGTAGATTTTCCCGCGCCATTGGGTCCAACAATACACATCAATACGCTCTCTGGAATCATCAAATCAATATCCCAAAGTACTGGTTTGTAATTGTATGCAACCGTAAGATCGTCTATCGTGACGGCGTATTTTTGTTCCATTTGATTCGCTTTTAGCTGCTGGCTATTTGCCGCTGGCTGTTGATTTGTTCGTTATTCAATTTAAAATTCAACATTTATCATTTAAAATTATGAATTATTTAAGCGCATTTACAATGGTTTGCACATTGTATTTGTACATTCCAATATACGTTCCTTCCACCGTTCCTGCGTTACCAAGCGCATCCGAATATAAGGTACCACCGATGACAACTTCATGCCCTTTTGATTTTACAGCCGCTTGTAAAGCTTCAATGGTACGTTTTGGCACAGAACTTTCCACAAAAATGGCTTTGATATCTTTGTCAATGATAAAATTTGCTAGTTTTTGTACATCTTGCACGCCAGCTTCAGTTGCGGTTGATAATCCTTGTAAACCGACTACTTCAAAATTATGCAGTTTTCCAAAGTAATTAAACGCATCATGTGCCGTAACTAAGACTCTTTTTTCTACTGGCAATGTTTCAATTACGGCGTTGATATCTATTGCTAACACATCGAGTTTTTCGATATACGCTTTTCCGTTTTTTTCAAAGGCTTCAGCATTTTCCGGATCGAGTTTTTTGAGTTCGTCAATGACAAATTGCGTTGCTTGTTTCCAATACCCAATGTGAAACCATATATGCGGATCGTAACTGGAGGCAAAGTATTCCGAACTGATTAATCCGGTTTTATCTATCGCATTCGAAACTGCAATGGTTTTCTTTTGTTGCTTGCGCATTTTTTCGAAAATGTCTTCTAGTTTTCCTTCTAAATGCAATCCGCTATAAATGATAACATCTGCATTGAAAAGTTTGCTCACATCGCCTTCACTCGCTTTGTATAAATGCGGATCTACGCCACTTCCCATTAAACCTTGTACATCAACTTTGTCGCCACCAATATTTTGAACCATGTCCGTAATCATGGTAGTTGTAGTGACGATTTTGAGTTTTCCTTCACGTTTTTTGACTTCAGTTTTACAACTGATGATTGTGAGGATTGCGATAAGTATGTATATGTGCTTTTTCATTGTTTTTTTTACACTAGCGAGTCGAAGTGTTTGTTATTTGTTAAAATTAAATGATTGAAAAATTTAAAACCTACTTCTTTTTTGCTTTTAGCATCTTGCCTTTAGCTGTTCAATTTTTTCTTTATATTCCGTCTTGAATCTTGATTCTATATTCTTTATGCTGTTCGTTCGTTATTCAAAAAAAAGCATTTTCAATTTCATTATTATAAATCTTACTCTTTTTTTTCCACGAATTCTCAAATGTGTTTTTTCCTTTTAGCCACTTGCCTTTAGCTGTTTGGTTTTTCTTTATATGTCGTCTTGAATCTAGTTTCTACACTCTTAGTTCGTTATTCGTTATTCGAAAAAATGTTCTTTTATTTAAAATTCAACATTTATAATTTTCATTCTAAAAGTCTAACGATCTAAGCTAGTCTAGAAATCTACTTCGGCAATCGAAAACTAATTCCTGTACTGATAAAGAAATCTTGATCTGTATTTAAACCTGTTCCGCCTGATAAATCTAATTGAATCGTATTTGATAGTAAATAGGTAAATCCGCCATCTAGCAAATGATTTGCGCTATCACTTTCTGGAAAATCGCCGTATACTTCTAAAAAACAGCCTATTTTATCTGAAATACTATATCCTAACACAGTGGTGTATACATACGAAACATTGGATGAATTTCCGTCCCATGCCGCACCAAGATTGTATGCAAAACTCCAATTTTCACTGAGCGTATGTTCAAAGGAAAACCTGAAATCGCCACCTGTATTTTCAGGTTTGTATTCGGTTGCTGCTGTAAATGGTAAAAAAGCACCTCCTAAGAATCCTATTTTTGGCAATGCTCCTTTTTCTTCGGTGACTCCAATTTTAAAACCTACATATAAAGGTGTCAATCCACTAAATTTGTCTTCAAAATTACTGTTGCGCGCACTGTTTTTTGTTTCAGCAATGTTTATCCCTAAACGTAATTCTAAATTATCCAACAATCCATAACGAAGTAAACTTGTATTGAATGTTGTGGTGTTGCTTTCCATATTTCCGCTGGTTGTTGCTTCATACATAAAGCCCGTTTCTACTTGTAATAATCCTTTTGGAACCAACGTTGGCGACTCGGTTTGATCAGGTCTATCAGTTACGATAACACCATAATCATTTGTGTTTTCAGCATTATTTTCTTGTGCTTGCACTGTTGAAAATACGAGTAAGGATAGCATTCCTAAAACTATATATACTTTGTTCTTAATCATCGTTTTAATTACTTTTTTTGATATAAATATTACTCGCTATTTGACTTGATATGACAATTTCTTGTTTGTTAATTTTTATTTTCATGGAATTGTCAAACGGCTCAATTTCGATCACTTTTATTTTTTTTCCTAAAGCAATTTCTTGTTTGTCTAGGTATTTTAGAAAGGAAGAAGAAGAATCTTTCACGCCAACAATGATTCCTTTATCATCTTTTTGAAGGGTAGAAAGCAACGTATCTACTTCTATTTTGATGTTTCCTTCTTTATCAGGAATTGGATCGCCGTGTGGATCACGTGTGGGAAAACCTAAAAAAGCATCTAGTTGATTGGTTAACTTTTCAGATTTGATATGTTCTAATTGTTCCGCAACATCATGCACCTCATCCCAGGTGAAGTTCAATTTTTCTAATAAAAAAACTTCCCATAATCGGTGTTTTCGGACAATATTAGAAGCTACTAATTTTCCTTCTTCAGTAAGCGCAGTGCCTTTATACCGTTTATAATCGACTAATCCTTTTTCTGATAATTTTTTAATCATATCCGTCACAGAAGAAGCTTTGGTGTCCATTTTTTCTGCAATGGAATTTGTGCTTACGCCGCCTTCTTTATGATTGCAAATATGATAGATTGCTTTTAGATAGTTTTCTTCAGAGAGTGTCATCTCATTTTATTTTTAGACTACAAATATATTTAAAAATATGATATAAGTAAATATATTTTTAGACTTATCTAAAAATTAAATATTAAAAACAAAGATTCACATCTAATATATTGATATTAAGTTAGTTATTTCTTTATAAAATCCTTGTAATCTACACAATTCTATTCATCAATTGCTCACCAAAGACTTTTAACAATTGCTTTTCTTTGTCGCCAATATGAAGTGTTTTTAGTAATTCAAACGCTTTAGAAGTATAGGCTTCAATAGCTTCTTTGATAGATTCTGGCGCGTTGCTTTCGTTGAAAATTTCTTTTACCGCACGTATTTTTTCGGTAGCATCTTCTGGTTGTTCTGAGAATAATTGGATTAATTTTTCTCTGTTTGCTTCCGAACTATTTTTGAGTGCTTTTAAGTAGAGATATGTTTTTTTATTCTCAATAATATCGCCGCCAACTTGCTTTCCAAACGTTTCTGGATCACCATACGCATCTAAATAATCATCTTGCAGTTGAAACGCCAATCCTAAATAGCGACCAAAATCATAAATACCTTGCGCGTCTTTTTCGCTTGCCTGCGCAACCAATGCGCCCATTTTCATAGCTGCACCTACTAAAACTGCCGTTTTGTATTCAATCATTTTTAGGTATTCGGGAATCGTAACATCATTTCTCGTTTCAAAATCGATGTCGTATTGTTGGCCTTCACAAACTTCAATTGCTGTTTTACTGAACAATTCTGCCAACGCCCTAAATGTTGTACCATCATAGTTTTCAAACAGTTGATATGCCAAAATCAACATCGCATCACCTGATAGAATTCCCGTATTTATATCCCATTTTTCATGGACCGTAACTTTTCCTCTACGCAAAGGTGCATCATCCATGATATCGTCATGTACTAATGAAAAGTTGTGAAAAACCTCTACAGCTAAAGCAGCATCTAAGGCTTTTTTGTGCGAAACTCCAAAAATTTCAGCCGTCATTAAAGTCAATACGGGTCGCAATCGCTTTCCGCCTAATTTAAGAATGTATACAATGGGTTCGTATAAATTCTTTGGTTCGGTAAGCACAATTTTTTCTTCTAAATAATGTATAAAAGTCTCTCTGTATTGAGCAATGTGTGTCATTCTGCTGAAATTTTAGCTAAAATACCATATTTCCAATGTATGCAAATAAAAATCATTTGTTAAATAATTGTAAAAACTTTAGAAACTTTTTTTGTTTTTAAAGTTTCCGTAGTACATTTACACTCTACTTATGAAAGATAAAATTAAAATCACAGCGACAGATTTGTTCTTAAACTTAGGGTTTAAGAGTGTTACCATGGATGATATTGCTAGTGAAATGGGCATCTCCAAAAAGACGATTTACACCCATTTTAGCAATAAAACAGATTTAGTACAGGAAGTAACCTCTTCTTTATTTTGTGCTATTAGTGAAGGTATTGACCTGATTTGTGCCACAGAAAAAAATTCCATCGAAGAATTGTTTGAGATTAAACAGTTTGTAATGGAGCATTTGAAAGACGAAAAATCATCTCCACAATACCAATTGCAAAAGTATTACCCAAAAATATATGCCACATTGAAAAAGAAACAATACGATGTGATGCAAGATTGTGTAAAAGAGAATTTACAACGCGGTGTAAATAGCGGAGTTTACCGAGATACAATTAATATTGAATTTGTCTCAAGAATATACTTTAATGGTATTATTGGAATTAAAGATAATGAATTGTTTCCATTAAAGAACTTTCCGATGAGTACGTTGATAGAATATTTTTTAGAATACCACATTCGTGCAATTTGTACGCAGAAAGGACTTGAAACATTACATAAATTTATAACTACTAATCAATCAATATAATATGCGAAACAGACTAATATGTATCTTTAGTTTATGTTTTCTAAACTTAGGATTTTCGCAAGAAAATCAAGAAGTGCCCAAAAGTTTCTCTTTGGATGAAGCCATTGCTTTTGCACTTGAAAACAATAGAAATGCTAAAAATGCAGAACGTGATATTGAAGCTGCAAAAAAGCAAAAATGGGAAACAACTGCCACAGGACTTCCACAAATTAATGCCAATATTGATTATCAAAACAATATAAAACAACAGGTTTCTTTACTACCTGCAAGCGCTTTTGATCCGTATAATCAAATTAGACAATTAAATGATTTTTACGACTTAAGTAGTTTACCCGTAGTTGATGCTATTCCTACTGCTCCGGGCGCAAACGAATTTATCCCTGTAGTTTTTGGAACAAAACAATCAGTAAATGCAAATGTTACTTTAACGCAATTAATTTTTGATGGTTCGTATTTAGTAGGATTGCAATCGGCAAAAGTATTTTTGGAAATTTCTGAAAATGCCAAAGAGAAAACAGATTTAGAAATTAGAAAAGCCGTCATTAACGCGTATGGAAATGTGCTGCTTTCAGAAGAAAGTGTTGCTATTTTAGAACGCAATAAAATTACGCTTGAGAAAAACCTGAATGAAACAAAAAAAATATACGAAAACGGACTTACTGAAGAAGAAGATGTAGAGCAACTCGAAATTACCTTGGGAAGTATTGAAAGTAATTTACGAAATATAAAACGCTTACGTGAGCTTTCCTATAAGTTGCTAAATATTACTTTAGGTATTGATTTGAATAACGACACAAAACTTACCGATACACTTCAAGCATTGGCTACTTTAAATATTGCTCCTTCTATATTATTAGTAGAAGATGATGTTACAGGAACCGTTGATTATAGAATTGCAACAAACGATGCACGCTCTAAAGAATTATTATTAAAGTTAGAAAAAAGCAAAGCATTACCAACACTTTCAGGATTTTTAACTGGTGGATATAATGGAAATGGAAATTCGTTTGAATTCTTTCAAAGAGAACAACAATGGTTTGGTTCTGCTGCGTTTGGAGTTAGCTTAAGTATTCCTCTTTTTAGTTCATTTCAAAGAAGTGCTGCAACACAACGTGCGCAAATCAATTTAGAGAAAGCAAAAGATGATTTGTTGGAAACGGAACAACAGTTGAAATTTCAAATTGCTGCTGCAAAAAGTGATTATCAATTAGCTATTGAAGAGTACGAAACCGCAAAGAAAAATTTGAGACTTTCAGAACGTATCGAAAAGAAAAATCAAGTGAAATTTTTTGAAGGTATTGCGTCAAGTTTTGAATTGCGTCAAGCACAAACACAATTATATTCAGCACAGCAAGAATATTTACAAGCAATGCTCGATGTTATTAATAAAAAAGCAGAATTGGAAACTATTTTAAATCAAACCAATTAGTCGATGAGTCTTTTAGTAGTTGAGTTCAGCACTCACCTACTCATATACTAAACAACTAATAAACATATAAACCATTACACAATAAAACATCAATCCTAATGAAAAAAATAAATATACTAATGCTCCCTATCGTGCTGATACTAGCTTCTTGTGGTAGCGGTAATAAGAAAGATGTAGACACGCTTATCTCAGAAAAAAATGTAACAGCAATCACAGAAAAGAGAGATGCTTTAAAAACTGAAAAGACAGAACTCGAAGCAAAAATTAAAAAACTTTCAGATGCGATTGAAGAAATTAATCCCACAAAAAAATATCCTTTAGTAACTACTATTGTTGCCAAAGACACCATATTTAATCACTATTTAGAATTACAAGGAAGTGTTGATACGAAGAAAAATATTGTAATTACACCAGAAATGTCTGGAATTTTAAAGCAAGTATTTGTAAAAGAAGGACAACGTGTTTCTAAAGGACAAATTTTAGCAAGAGTTGATGATGGCGGAATGAGTCAACAATTGGCACAATTGCAAATTCAGGCAGACTTAGCAAAAACAACCTACGATCGTCAAAAAAGATTATGGGATCAAAAAATAGGTTCAGAAATTCAGTTCCTACAAACAAAATCTTCATACGAAGCACAACAAGAAGCCGTAAATCAATTAAAGGTTCAACTTGCAAAAACAGCCATCAGAGCACCTTTTTCTGGAGTAATTGATGATGTCATTACAGAACAAGGTTCCGTGGTTGGTGCTGGACAATCACCAATCATGCGTATTGTAAACTTACGTGATATGTATATTGAAGCTGTCATTCCTGAAAAATATTTAACAAGTGTTACAAAAGGTGCAGACGTAGAAGTGTCTTTTCCCGTATTAGGAACTACCACCAAAGAAAAAATTCGTCAGGCAGGAGATTTTATTGATCCAAATAACCGAACCTACAAAATTGAAATTGGCATCTCAAATAAAGAAGGAAACATTAAGCCAAACTTAACAGCTAAGTTAAAAATCAACGATTACACCAATGAAAAAGCAATCTTAATTCCGCAAAGTGTTATTTCTGAAAATGCAGAAGGAGATCAATATGTATTTATTGCAAACGACATCAACGGAAAATATGGAAAAGCAACACGTGTCATTGTTGAAACTGGAAAAACACAAGGTGATTTCATTGAAATTACCAACGGATTAAATGATGGCGATGCAGTGATCAAAGAAGGCGCACGAAGTGTAAAAAATGATCAGGAAATTGAGATCAAGAGCAAAACTATATAACCACGACCAAAATGGCTAACAAAAAAACAAATAAAGAGTTCATTTTATCTTCTTTAGCGATTGATAATAAAACAATTATCTACGTCGTAATGGGCTTAATTCTAGTCTTGGGAATCTCAGCGTACTTTAGTATGCCGCGAGAAAACTTTCCCGAAATTATAGAAACAAAAATCTACGTAAGTACCGTATATCCTGGAAATACCGCAGAAGATATTGAAAAGCTAATTGTAGATCCATTAGAAGATCGACTCAAAAACGTAAGTGGCGTTGTAAAAGTTACGTCTACTTCGCAAGAAGATTACGGAATTATTGTCGTTGAATTTGATGAAAAAATTAGCGTTGAATCGGCAAAATTTAAAGTAAAAGATGAAGTCGATGCCGAAAAAGGTGGTGAAGATTGGCCAACATTTAATGGCGCAAAAGTTGAACCTACCATCTTTAATCTAAACATTTCTGAAGAAACACCCATTCTTAACATCAATGTCTCTGGAGATTATCCGGTGGAAAAACTAAAAGAATTTGCCGAAATCCTAGAAGATGATATCGAAGATTTTGAAGAAATAAAGCAAGTTGATATTCGTGGCGCACAAGAAAAAGAAGTCGAAGTGGCGGTTGATGTCTATAAAATGATGGCAGCACAAGTAAACTTTGAAGATGTAAGAAGTGCCATTGCTAACGGAAACTCCACCATCTCTGCGGGAAACATGATTTCTTCTGGACAACGTCGTACTATTAGAATTATTGGTGAAATTGATGATCCTAAAGAACTTGAAAACTTCGTTGTAAAATCGTTAGATGGTCCTGTATATCTTAGAGATATCGCTAAAGTACGCTTCAAAGAAGAAGACAAAACAACCTACGCACGAAAATTTGGTAAAAGCGTAGTCATGCTTGACGTAAAAAAACGTTCAGGGAAAAACATGGTAGCGGCTGCTGAGAAAATTAGTGTGGTGATCCAAAAATTTAAAAGTTCGCACCAAGATCTTGAAATTTCTATCACCAACGATCAATCTGAAAAAACCATCAATCAAGTAAATGACTTGGTAAACAATATTATTTTCGGAATCATTCTGGTGGTGTTTGTATTGATGTTTTTCTTAGGATTCAGAAACGCATTATTTGTCGGATTGGCAATTCCAATGTCGATGTTTATGTCGTTTTTTATTCTAGATCTATTAGGATATACCATGAATACCATGATTCTATTTGCCCTAATTATGGGACTAGGAATGTTGGTAGATAACGGAATTGTAGTGGTTGAAAACGTCTATCGTCTCATGGAAGAAGAAGGAATGTCACGTGTAGAAGCTGCTAAAAAAGGAATTGGAGAAATTGCGTTTCCAATTATCATTTCTACTTTAACCACTGTTGCTGCCTTTGTTCCACTAGGAATGTGGCCAGGAACCATGGGGCAATTCATGATTTATTTCCCAATAACACTTTCGGTCGTATTAGGTTCTTCCCTATTTGTGGCAATCTTTATCAACTCGTTAATGGTATCTCAATTTATGGAAGTTGGCGAGCGTAAACTAAAATTACGTCAATTAATCATCATAAGTGCTGTTCTTGGACTCTTAGGAATACTATGCGTAATCATTGGCGGAGCTGCAAAAGGTTTAGGAACTTTATTCATATTCGTTGCCATTATGTTTTGGATGTATAAATATGTTCTAAAACCTATGGCGCGTTTCTTCCAAACAAGAATGTTAGCTGCGCTAGAAAGAACGTATGAGCGTTTTTTACGATTTGCTTTAGGCGGATGGAGGCCGTATGTAATCTCTTTAGGAACATTTGCTTTACTATTCTTGGCATTTGGACTTTTTGGGGCTTCCATGGCAAGCAAACGTACCAAAGTAGAATTTTTCCCAGACAATAAACCAAATCAAATTATTGTTTACATTGAATATCCGCAAGGAACAGCCATTGAAAAAACAAATAACATTACCAAAGAAATTGAAGCGCGTGTATACGAAGTCTTAAATGGTAATGAATACATGGATGGTGGCAATAACTTCTTGGTAGAATCTGCGGTATCGCAAGTTGGTGAAGGTGCTGGAAATCCACAAACAGATGGTGGTTCAGCTGCGGAAATGCCACACAAAGCAAAAATTACGGCTTCCATGCGTGAATACAAGTTCCGAAAAGGAGAAGACAGTGAAGTATTGCGTCAAAAAGTAACCGAAGCCTTAAAAGGAATCTATCCTGGAGTAGCAATTTCAGTAGAAAAAGATGCCGTTGGTCCGCCAGCTGGATATCCAATCAACATCGAATTAGAAGGTGACGATTATACAGAGTTAATTGCAGAAGCTGAACGCATGCGCGATCTCATCAATACCAAAAACATTGCAGGTATTGAAGAATTAAAAATTGACGTAAACAAAGGAAAACCTGCGATGCGCGTCATTGTCGACAGAGAGAAAGCAGGAGAATTAGGCGTTTCGGCTGGACAAGTTGGACAACAGTTACGAAACTCTTTATTTGGTGTAAAAGCTGCCGTTTACAAAGAAGATGGTGAAGATTATGACATTTATGTACGTTTCAACAGTGACAACCGATACAACATGAGTTCGTTATTCAACCAAAAAATGATTTTCAGAAATCAAATGGGACAATTAAAGGAAATTCCTGTGTCTGCGGTTGTAAAACAAAACAATACCTCTGGTTTCAGTGCTATTAAACACAAACAGAAAAAACGTGTAGTAACGGTTTATTCTGGATTAATGCCAGGATTTACAGATGCTGGTGCTATTGTAGCTCAAATTCAAGCTGAAATAAAAGAAGAATTTAAACCAGAAGGAATCAAAATTGATTATACAGGACAAATTGAAGAACAAAACAAACAACAAGCATTCTTAGGAAGTGCGTTTTTTGCAGGACTTGGATTAATTATGCTGATTTTAATTTTCCAATTTAGTTCTATCTCGAAACCAACCATCATCATGATTGCGATTTTCTTGAGTTTAATTGGAGTTTTTGGTGGAATATTAATCACAGGTGCGCCATTTGTAATTATGATGACCATGATGGGAATCATTTCGCTAGCGGGAATTGTAGTGAACAATGGAGTAGTTTTACTCGATTATAATCAGTTATTGATTGATCGTAAAAAAGAAGAACTCAACATCCCAGAAGGCAAATATTTACCTATTGATGATGTATTTGAAGCAGTCGTACGAAGCGGTAAAGCACGTTTGCGTCCTGTATTACTAACGGCGATTACAACCGTACTAGGATTAATTCCATTAGCGATCGGATTCAACATTGACTTCTTTTCCCTATTCAGCGAATTTGATCCAAAAATATATATTGGTGGAGACAACGTAATTTTTTGGGGACCATTGGCATGGACGGTAATCTACGGATTAATCATTGCAACCTTCCTTACGCTAATTATCGTTCCGATATTATTCTTCCTCATCACGAAATTCAAATTCTGGGCATTCAAAAGCAAAAGACCTGTTGAGTATCAGAATATAAAAGATGAAGATTTAGACATCAATGAAATTGATTTGCCAATAGAAACGGTGTAAAAGAATTAATTTGAGATCCCACTTTTCAGTGGAATTAGTTCAACTTCCAAATTTGAGTTCGTCTTAATAACTTCTCAAAACTGAGTTTCACTAACAAAAAATCCCGAAATCTAAGTTAGATTTCGGGATTTTATTATTTATGTGATTGGTATTTTTTATTTATTGCTTACAACGGTACTTGTATTTTGCCAAGTATTCACATTAATGACTTTACTATTAGAATAATCAACTTCGCTTAAACGATTGGTATTCCAAAAAAACCATTTTCCAACTTTTTTTCCATTCTCGTAATTTCCAACAGCAATTTTCTTTCCGTTTACATCATACGATTTCCATTCTCCTTGAAGCTTTCCTTGTAATGTAAACATTCCTGTTTGTGCTACAGTTCCATTATCATGAAAATAAGTCGCTTCAATGACGTCTCCTTTTTTCTCTAAGGTTGGCTTGTTATTTTGTGCGAATGCAACGGTTCCTGAAACTAAGAACACTGCTATTAAAAGTAACTTTTTCATATCTATATTTTTTAAATGATTTGAGGTCTTGTTAATAATTACATTACAAACATAACATTTTTTTTACTTTCACACAACATTTACGTAACATTAAATTAACATTGAAAGTTTAATATGTTGACTTTTAAATACTTAAATATTTCACCAATGTTAACATTGATAAAGAAAAGGGTAAAAACACCTGTGCATATATAGGTTTTCCATGGCTGAAATCACCTTAAATATATACTAGTTTTGATAAACACTAGATTATAAAAACTAAAACTACTATTTATGGGATCAATAGGAATTGAATGGGTGAATCAGTATAACGGAAATGCTTCTAACCTAAGCAACAACGATGACAACGCAAGAAGGTTTTATAATACGCTGCATGGCATCAAACAATTTGATTACGGAGATAACCTAGCATGGGATCAAGATTTTGAACAATCAGGAAAAGGATCTCCATCCACAGGAACAGACACGAGTTATGCAGATAATGTAGACATCGCTTTCTTCTCAGGTCATGGATCAACAAATTACTTACTTTTTGGAAGAAATGACTTTGATAATGGAAAAGCACGAAATACGGAGATGAGTTTAGGGGAAAAAGACTTGGAATGGATTGTTTTTGACGGTTGCCAAGCGTTATCCTCTAATAATGTATTTACACGTTGGGGTTGGGGCGTTTTTAAAGGATTACATTTCATCTTAGGATTTGCAACTATTTGTTACGATAAAAAAGATCGTGGTGAAAAATTTGCCAAACGCTTAAATGATTGTTGGACCGTTCGCGAAGCATGGATTAAAGCCTGTAAAGAAACGGAACCGTCAGCTACAAAATACGCCTATTTACGTGCCAACGAAGCAAACATAAGTACGCTTAATGATCATTGGCATGGAAAAGGTTCTGTAAGTGCAGATCCCGACAATCCTAATCAACTAGCCTACTTAAACGGAAGTTGTTAAACTATCAATCATCAAAAAAATAAACAAAATGAAAGATTCATTATTCAAACTAAACACAAGGTTACCAAGACATATCAGTCATATTCCAATGTATAAAACGTTTCACTTTGAAAGTGCTTCGCGCAAAAACAGGGAATTTATGAACTATCACCAAGAACGTTTAAAATTTTTACAATCAAACTTTAGAACCGATGGAGAACTCAGAGATTTAGGCGATCAATTTATCATCAGAAATGAAAAAGAAGCCTTGGAACTCTATTTAGGAAGCGATTCTTTTTGGTGGACAGATCGTATCAACGCATACAGCGAAAACAGAGAATTAGCGGAAAAATTACCAAACAAAGAAGAAGCGGTTCAACATGCAAGGAAGCTTTTGGAACAGCTGAGAATTGATCAAAAAACGATGAAACTATTGTCTGTAACCAATTCTTTTACTGCAGTAAGCGAATCGCCAAAAGATACAAATCCAAGAGAATTTCCAACAAATGTCAATGTAAACTTTACACACGAACTGGAAGGTTTGCCCGTATTTGGTTCAGGAGCAAAAACACAAGTATCCTTCATCAATAACGATCAATTAGTCGAATTTTTACACTTCTACAGAACTCCAAAACAGGAAGGAAAAGTAGAAGTTATCAGTCCGGAAGAAGCTGTACAGCAAGTCTTAAACAACTCTCGATTTGCAGAAATCAAAGAAGCAGGGAAAAGTGCTGGCGAAATTACCGATGTCAGTTTAGGCTACTACGCGGCAAGTCCTGGTGACTTTCAAAAACATCTAATTCCTGTATACAAAGTACAAGGAAGCGTAAGCACGCCAGAATTGGAAAACTACGAATTCAATTTATTCGTCATTGCCATGAAAACCACACAAGAAATGGCAAAACGAAAAGGATTGACCAATCAAACCCTAGAAACCGTTTTTAATTAATAGTCTTTATAAACGCTTCGCTTATTGCGGAGCGTTTTTCTTTTGAACTAAACCCATTTCAAATTCAACTTCAAATTCAAATTCAATTTCTTCCCCCAAAATATTTCCATTCCAAACACATTCATCCACTAAAAACCATTAAATTTGCGCTTTTAAAATCGCATATACATGTACAGATCACATAGTTGTGGTGAACTACGTTCGTCACACATTACACAAGAAGTGACCCTTTCAGGTTGGGTTCAAAAGTCTAGAGATAAAGGATTTATGATTTGGGTAGATCTTCGCGATCGCTACGGAATCACACAATTAATTTTTGATGAAGAACGCACACCTAAAGAAATGTTTGAAAAAGCAAAAACACTCGGAAGAGAATTTGTAATTCAAGTAAAAGGAACCGTGATTGAGCGTGAAGCGAAAAACGCAAAAATGCCAACTGGCGACATTGAAATTCTTGTTACCGAATTGACACTTTTAAATGCTTCACTTTTGCCACCGTTTACAATTGAAGATGACACAGACGGCGGTGAAGATATTCGAATGAAATATCGCTACTTAGACATTCGTAGAAATCCTGTAAAAAACAGTTTGATATTTCGTCATAAAGTATCGATGGAAGTTCGAAAGTACTTGTCTGCACAAGAATTTATAGAAGTTGAAACACCGTATTTAATCAAGTCTACGCCAGAAGGTGCACGTGATTTTGTAGTGCCTTCTCGTATGAATGAAGGACAATTTTACGCATTGCCACAATCGCCACAAACCTTCAAGCAATTATTGATGGTTGGCGGAATGGACAAATATTTCCAAATTGTAAAATGCTTTAGAGACGAAGATTTACGCGCCGACAGACAACCTGAATTTACGCAAATTGACTGCGAAATGGCGTTTGTAGAACAAGAAGATATCTTACATGTTTTTGAAGGATTAACACGTCACTTACTCAAAGAAATCAAAGGAATTGAATTGGAAAAATTCCCAAGAATGACCTACGATGACGCTATGAAAACTTACGGAAATGACAAACCCGATATTCGTTTTGGTATGGAATTCGGTGAGTTAAATGAAGTTGCACAACATAAAGAATTTGGCGTATTTAATTCGGCAGAATTAGTCGTTGGAATCGCAGTTCCTGGAGCCGCAAGCTATACACGTAAAGAAATCGACAAATTGATTGATTGGGTTCGACGTCCACAGGTTGGTGCGTTGGGAATGGTGTATGTAAAATGTAACGAAGACGGAACCTACAAATCGTCGGTTGATAAATTCTATGATCAAGACGATTTGGCAAAATGGGCAGCAATAACTGGCGCAAAAGCGGGTGATTTAATCTGTGTATTATCTGGAAACACAAATAAAGTGCGTGCACAATTAAGTGCCTTACGTATGGAACTCGCAACACGTTTAGGATTGCGAAATCCTAAAGAATTTGCACCATTATGGGTAATCGATTTTCCATTATTAGAATTGGACGAAGAAACTGGTCATTATCACGCAATGCACCATCCATTTACATCGCCAAAACCCGGGCAATTGGAATTATTAGATACCAATCCTGGTGAAGTAAAAGCAAACGCGTATGATTTGGTCTTAAACGGAAACGAAATTGGTGGTGGATCTATTCGTATTCACGATAAAGAAATGCAAGCCACGATGTTTCGACATTTAGGATTTACCGAAAAAGAAGCAAAAGCGCAGTTTGGGTTCCTAATGGATGCTTTCCAATATGGAGCACCGCCACATGGTGGATTGGCTTTCGGGTTGGACAGATTGGTAGCTATTTTGGGTGGACAAGAAACGATTCGTGATTTCATTGCGTTCCCAAAAAACAATTCGGGTCGTGATGTGATGATTGATGCACCTGCACCAATTGACGATGCACAATTAAAAGAATTAAACATCAAGCTTGATTTGTAGTTGATACACACATTATAAACGTTTATACGATTCATTTCGTATTGTATATAAAACCTTGCTATTTGCAGGGTTTTTTTATTAAATTTAAAACATGCAAACAACCAAACTCAAATTTTTATTTCCTTTTGCGATCGTTTTAGCAATCTGTGTTTCATCTTGCGCAAAGCAACCAACAAAAGAAAATTTTATTCCAACCGAAAATGCTTTTTTAACCGATGCAGAATATATAGATCCAGCAAATTCGCAATTGTGTGAAGGTTTTGAAATCTGTGACAAAAATTACATTCTTCAATACTACAATCCAGAAAGAGCCACATATAGCCAAGGCAAAAACGGATTGCGAAACTTTATCTTATCAAACTATAAAAATAAAAATTACACAGATTCTGGATACTTAAATATTCGGTTTATCATCAATTGCAAAGGTGAAGCTGGATGTTATGTAATTCATGAAAACGATCTGAATTTAGTACCAAAAACATTCACGAAAGATCTAAAAGATCAATTATTTACGTTAACGACACAATTAAAAAAATGGAATTCGAACTTTACACGTGGTTTAGATCGCGATTCTTATATGTATATCTCTTATCGAATAGAAAATGGAAACATCACAGAAATTCTTCCTTAGTATATGTTTACTGATTTTAGTGTGTTCTTGTGAAAAAACCAAGAATCCTAAAGCGCAATCAATGGCGTGTTTTCAGTACGGAATGTCGCACTATCAAGGAACGCAAGAAAGCATTAACGCATTTGCAAAAGCTGTCGAATACGATCCGACGCACGCCGAATCATGGCGCGAATTGTCCATTCCGTTCTTAAAACGTGGAATGCCACATTTGTGGAAAAAATATATGGACAAAGCCATTGAACTCGATCCGATTGCTTGGCAAGGCTACAGAGGTTACAACTATTTATGGTTTTATCGTGATTATAAAAGTGCCATTGCTGATTTTGATGCAACCGATACATTAACGCCCAATTTTACAGATGCGCCACAGGGTCATAGTGTGGATTATTGGCGTGGAATTGCCTATTTAGGCTTAAAAGATTATAAAAACTCCATTGCCTATTTCGACAAACACATTCAAAAAGAAATTGACGAAAGTGGTGAAGATTGGGTAGAACATGAAGCATTTTTGTATCGTGGAATTGCACATTATGAAGCTGGAAATCATGAAAAAGCACTAGAAAGCATCAATACGCTTTTAAAATACAACGCAGATTTTGCGGATGCGAAATATTACAAAGCGCTACTAATTGCTGAAAAAAATACTGCTGAAGCACTCGCAATTATCAATGAAGCCATCGAAAACTTTACCAATGGGTATTCCGATCAGCGACCGTATGTAGAGACCATTCGTCAGTTATATTTAGAAGATTATGAATTCCTGAAAGCAAAATTGGAATCGATAGATTAGATTTGTACTTTTAAAAAGATATTTTAGTGTTAGATGGACTAAAAAAGAGGTTTTTTTGATGGTGAGCTAAGATATTTGCTTTTTTAGCCTCTCTTTTTCTGAAGTATAGAAA
>CAYGPQ010000030.1:0-44861 GCA_964351775.1 uncultured Kordia sp.
CCAAAGTTTCATTTCCACCCAGAAATTTGTGGAGATTATAAAGATTTGAAATTTTATTTTTTTTTAATACTAAAGAGGATAAATTTTGTTTTTTCATATAATGCAGCTTTATGTTATTAAAGTATTAGAACTAAAAAAAGGTGCTTTCCTAGCTCATAAATTATGGACAACTAGCATAACTCACCTGTATTAAGTCCATAACATTCTAAACCAGCTGTAGGTCTTAGACTTCTAGTTGCGTCATTGGTAATACAATCTGTCGGCACTATTGAAGTTTCCAATCCACAAGTTTCACAGTTTGTTTCGTAAGTTTCTCCACAATAATAAATTGTGTCTTCGTATATTGGGTCACCACCACTGATGGAATTTACAAAGTTTAAACTTGAGATACTATTTTTTCTCAACACTAAAGAGGATAAATTCTTTTTTTTCTACAGTATAGTTTAATGTTTATTCTGTAAAGAAACTAAATAAATCAGTGTTTTAAAGGGTTAAGCATTGACGGTTTATGAACTATCAATCAATTTCTAAATCTTCACGTAGCTTTTTAAGGTATTGAGAAGGATAAATTCCTGTTTGCGACTTAAAAGCTTTCGAAAATGTTTCTTGTCGTTTAAAACCAAAATCTTCGGCAATTGCTTGTATTGTATATGAACGTAATTTGTAGTCATTCTTTAAGCGAATCAAAGCTGCATTGATTCGCAACTCAGTAATATATGATTTGAAGGTTTTATTTTTGTAGTTGTTAATTACATTAGAGACATACGATGTATTCGACTCTAATTTTTCTGCGACATAACTCAAGCTACAATTGAGCGACAAGTACGCTTCTTTTTTTTCAAATTCTTTAAGCTTTTCTAAGATTAAAGCCGCTTTTGTATCGGTTATTTTTTCTGAAATGCTAGAAACTGGAATCGTCTTCTGCGCTTCTTGCTCCTGTTCTAAAGCTTCCACTTTTCGCAATACTTCCACTACTCTTTTTTTAATACACTTTACCTTAAATCTGTAAAATATAATACTTCCAATCAATAAAATAATGAGTAATACAGAAATACCATATAACCATTTTTTACGCGTTTCTTGTGCTTTAAACTCCTGTAGAACTTTTTCATATTTTTTAATCGTTTCGGGAAGGTCATTTTCGATATGTATCGCAGAAACTACTTCTATACTTTCCTTTTTCTCTTTTTGAAACAATCGTTCACGTTCTTTGAAATGAAATTTTGATTTTTTTATTTCACCAATTTCATAGTAACTATAACCTAACAAACCATGTAATTCACGTTCATTAGAATATTCTTTTTCTGATTTTTGAATGATTTCGTAGAATTTCTCCAAAGCAGCAATTGCTTGCCTGTGCTTTTCTTGAAAGTGATAATTTTTACCAATATAATAATATGCCGTTCCAAGTGATGCTTCATCGTTTACCTTACTAGCATATTCTTTTATGTCAGTTGCTAGTTTAATACTTTTAGTGTATTGCTTTTTCTCGAAAAGAATAATTACTTCGTTGAGTACTAATGTATAATAAGCGTCAATATTTTCAGTTTTGGAACATAATTGTAATCCTAAATCATTATGGTATTCAGCTTCTTTGATATAAGCTACAGAACCAAATTCTTTCATTCGTAAATACGTGTCAGCCAAATTTGTATATAAAAATATTTCAAAGTGTTTTTTATATGCAGGAGTAAGATCCATCTGTTTTACTATTTCCAGACTTTCCTTAAAGATTGAAATTGCATCTTTATAATCTTGATTCATTTTCTTAATAAATCCAATGTTTATAGAAGCCGTTAGTTTATTTTGCTCATTATTTTCTAATATTGCATACTCTTTAGATTTCATATAAGCTTCCAATGCTTTGAGATATTCACCCATATCAGTAGCTATAATTCCTTTTAAATTATAAAAACTAAAAAGTGAATGATTATCAGTAATTTTTTCTGCTAAATAGATTGCTTTTTCTACATCTTGTAATGCGGAAACATTCTCGGAACGCAATGATTTTATATCTGCTTTTTGGTACAAAACATAAATCATTTTGGAAGTATCTTTCTCTTTTTCTGTAATTTGATAAGCCTTTTCCATGTATACAAGCGCAATTTCTGGGTTTTTATTGATTGTATTTTTATATGAGCCCATAAGTTCCTCATACGATTTTGTCGCCAACGAATCTGTTTGCGAAAAAGCACTAGATATTAAGCCGAAATATAAGAATAGAATAAAAAATTTGAAGATTAGGGAACAGTGGTGCTGTTTGAAATTCAACATGTTTTGGTATTAATGCAGTGATATGGTGTTACAAGATAAAGAATCTTTAAACAATTGCACGAGTCCATAACTGTTAAATTATGGCTACTTCAAGTTCTCTAGAATAAAATCAACGGTTTTATTAGTGTTTTTATTTTCCTTATAAGAATCTGTAATGTGCTTGGAATCTAAAGCGCAACCATTTTTTACCAAAGATTCAATGTTTTCAAGGTAATCTAACGAAATCTTTCCGCGCAATAATACATTCATGTCTTTACCCGATTTGTAATAATCATAGATTTTTTTTAATCCTGATAAATACAAATAATCTTTGGTAAATCCGCCACCACGATGTGCACGAACCGAAATGTTAAACGCTGTTTCTTTGTCTAAATCATAGGTGTTCACAAACTTTCGAAAAGTGGTCGAAAACGAATACCCTTTTGCCAAACTATCTACTGCAATCACTCTATACGCCAATTCTTTCAAGCGTTTTACCGTTAAATTATTACTCATGTATTCTGAAAAAACCGCCAAACCTTCTTGCGTTTCTTCATAATTCGGAAATCCGTTGGAAAATATTTTTAGCGGATGCAACAATCCATTCATTGTTGTGACCATGTGTACCCCGATTTCATGATTGGTCAACACCGCAATTTCATTGTCTGAAAACGTATGATTTTCATTGATTACGAGCGTTTTGATGTTATTTAAAACCATGGCAATTGCGCTCATATCTTTTGAAAATTTAATTTGATATGAAAAATCGTATTGTTTTGAATACTCACGGAAAAGCGCTTCTGTTTCTTTAGGAGAATATTTTGGTTGAAATTGTGCTTCGGAAGCATCTTCTTCTTCAAAATGTAGAATGAACTTTGCATTTTCTACATCTTGTTCTGTGGGTGTTCCAAACGAACGCAAACTATTGTAATAAAATTTTCGTTTCGTCCCAATAGTTTGAATACATTGAACTAATCCTGAATAGGCATAAATTGTATCTTCATACAACTCTCTCGTGTATTCATTTTCAATCAATTCTACCGGTTGAGAAATAAGTGTTCTATGCAATTGGAAACGATCAAAATCAATTGCTGGGTATTTGAATATTGGATCTGTTAAATATTTTGATTTGAAGAATTTCTCTTTTTCTTCCTCTAGATTAATAGGGTTGACATAACTCAATAACTCAATTTTTTTTACAATTTCGTTAATGTTATTGTCTATTTCAAAAAGCACTTTGCTCGCTACATTTATATCATTCATTCGTACAATTCTTTCTATATGTGTTTTGCGTAAAATTTGTCAGCATGTATTGTTATCATTGACTTTAAGTAGTATTCCAATGCAGAAACAACTTCTGGAAACATGATCTGATTAATTTCGTCGCAATATATCTTTTTTACTTCAGTTGCCAAAACTAAAGTATTACTAAAATGTTGTGTAATAAATTTTAAAAAGTATCCATTTCCTTGAAATGTATCGTTAATTTTTGAGGTTGACGCAATTCCGTTTGGTAGTTTGATTTCTGATAACATCCTGCGCCATTCTTCTATAATTTCGCCAAAACGCTCGTTATCTACATTTCCAGTTCCCAAATTAAAGGTTGGCACTTCGCGTTCCCATCGTTTCCAGTTGTATGAGTGCATATCGTACACCACACAAACACCAAACTTCTCCTCTAGTTTTTCAATCAGCGCATGGACAACTTTATAAAAATTGGCATGTTTTTCTAAACTTTTCTGTTTCATGGCTTCTGGAAGCGGTTGGTGCCACAGTTGTTTTCCCCAAGCATCTTCGTAAATGGCACTTTCTGGCGCACGATTCAAGTCGTATTCAAAACGAGAATCCATGCCAGCTATGACAATTGGATGCGATTGTACCATTTCTTTCGTTGCTGGATCTTCTTCAAACCAACGTTCGTATTCAGTATGAATACAGTTTTCCCAAAGTTCGCGTCTAAATTGATGTCCATCATGTACCGCGCCACAGGCATACGGAACATACGCTCCAATTTTTATCGTAAAAGAATAATCTGATGCAACTGCTTCAAACAGTTCTTCATTTTGAATTTTAGCAACAATTTGTGCAATGGTTAATTTTTCCATGCTTGTTTTTATTTTTAATAATATAAATATCTAAAAAAAGTTTGAAATGAACCCGAAGATGTTTCATATTTAGTGTGCTTTTTCTTTTTCTCTATGTAGCGTAACTGCTGTTAGGTAATTTTTATTTACTCGTAACTAATTTGATGCTTTTTTTAATATCAAATTCACCTTTTGCATCGCGCGTAACGCGAACATCAACTTTACATTCTAAATTATCTTTTTTTAAGATCGTTTCCAAGTCTTTTCGTTTTTCTTCCGCAGCAGCCAATTCTTTTTTATAGTGTTGTAAAGGTCGAAATGCAATCGCTAATAAAATTCCACCAGCGGCAATTGCGGCTTGAAATATAGGGAATTCTGTCCATTCAGAAATACTTCCATACGCACCAAACACTATAATTACAATCGCAATTATACCCAAAATAGAAGCCTCATTTAAAATATCTTTGCGTGCGAGTTTTAGTTTTGCTAGGTCAACATGCACCGTGAGAATTTCTTCTTGTAGATTTTCGTTAAAATTTTTCTCTTTGTTAATTTCTGTATAGTTTAAATTGTTCATTGATTTTTAAAATATTAAAAAATGTATGTAAGATTTATGATAGCGATTACAACTAAGATCAATGCGAAAATCGCTATGACTATTTCTGCCAATTTCCCATATTTAGCATCAGCTTGTTGTTGAACAACAGCTGTATTTGACAGTTTATCATGCCAACCAGCAGAATTCTGTCCCAAAAAAGAAAATACTTCAAAAGGAATTTTTCTAGAAAGCGTTCTAATAAAATGTTGACCAAAAAGTATTTTGTCTTTTCTGCAATTGACAATACGTGTATTTAGCAAACACTTTCCTGGTGTTATTTTAAAAATCGATTCAAATACTAAATAATAAAAGATACTTGCTATAAAATACATAATGGTTATTGCAGCTTCAAAGCTGAAAAAATATGTTAAACTCTCAACTATATTTGACAATGAATATATATATTTTGAAAATACTATTAAGATAATAAAACCATCAATAAGGTAATGTCCAAAACGTTGAATTTTAGAAGCTCTTTCATATGCTAACATATCAGATTTACCACTGTTTTTGAGATATATTTTGATCAAACTGTCATCTATAGAAATAAGCTTCTTATGCTCATAACTTTTATGCAAATAAGTATAACTAACAAATAGCATGACTGTAAACTTGAAAATAAATAGTATTAATATTGGAAATGAATAGTATTCAAATATGTTCAATCCATCAAGCATAAGATTAATACTTACTTGAATAATAAGTTCAATAATTGCTAGTAAAGCTCCGATGAATAGGATCGCAAAACAAAAATCTAATAAGCGATTTTCTTTCTTATTACTTATTGCGTGTATGGATGCTCCAACCAAAAGTAACAATGAAAATAATGGATTTAGTAAGGATACGTTAAAATATCCGAAAGGAATTATAAAAAAATCATGATTAAAAAAAACTAAATCTACTGCAGAAAAATCAATGAAGTATCGTATTTCCCATATACTAGATAATGATACCATCCCAAAAAAAAATGCTAAAAAAGCAAGTATACCTATTACAGAAATGTATAAGGAAATATATAAAATGTTATTGTAAATTACGTTTTGAACTCTTGATAACGTCATGATTTTCAACTTTTAAATTAACATTCTAAAGTATACAAACTTCCCCATTCTGTCCATGAACCGTCATAAACAGCGTAGTTTTTATATCCTGCATATTCAGCAGCTAAGGCTAAAATACACGCGGTAATTCCTGTTCCACAAGAAAATATAAGTTGTCTGTCTTTGGGTAGAAACAATTCAAAAATGGCTTTTAATGCTGCTTTTGATTTGAATTGATGGTGGTGCAAAAGTTCCGTATACGGAAGATTTTTGGAGCTCGGAATTTGTCCACTGCGCAAACCTGCTCTCGGTTCTGGAACTTTTCCTGAGAATCGTGCTTCTGATCGTGCATCTAAAATCAAGCTTGACTTGTTTTCGACTTCTTGAAGCATTTCAGCATAATTTCGAAACAAATGCAAGCGATCGTTTCCTTGAAAATCACCAATATTGCCAGAAAATGGTTTTTTACCTTCCACAGGATAATTTTCTGCTTTCCATTGTGGAAATCCACCATCTAAAACAGCTATATTTTCAAATCCCATTGACTTGAACATAAGCCAAACTCTAGGCGACACATATATTCCTAATTCATCATATACAACAATAGCACTATTTTGATGGATCCCCAATTTTTGTGCTTCTTTTGTAAACGTTGCAACATCCAACATCGTGTTTGGAAATGGCGCATTTTGCACACTAAAAACTTTTTTAATATCAAAAAAACGTGTGTTTGGAATTTGCTGTGTTTCTTGTGAAGAATCAGCATTGACAACTTTGGGAATGGTTCCGTTTAAAATCACAAGATTGGTAGCATGAATATGTTCGTGCAACCAATCTGTAGATACTATTGGTTTTGATATTTGTATATTCATTAAGCGTCATCAACCGTTTTACGAAGTCGTACACGTCTATCAAATGCTTGCAATTTGTCGGTCACTTTACTTTCTACAAAATCGATTACTTTTTCTTGTAATTTTACTTTGTATACTTTGTTAATGTATGTTATTCCGCCTGGCGACATGACATTGACTTCTACAAGTTTTCCGCCAATAACATCAATTCCAACGAAATACAATCCGTCATT
The DNA here is from genome assembly GCA_964351775.1 of uncultured Kordia sp. Taxonomy (GTDB): domain Bacteria; phylum Bacteroidota; class Bacteroidia; order Flavobacteriales; family Flavobacteriaceae; genus Kordia. The sequence goes on from CAYGPQ010000030.1 coordinate 7,060, forward strand.
GACTAATTTTGGACCAATTTGTTTGCACAATGCTTTTTCTTCTTTGGTCAACGTATGTTTTGCGACACGTCCACCAGCGCTTACATTTGATCGGTGATCGTCACTTCCTGGAATACGACGCATTGCTCCTATCGGTTCACCATTTAACAGTAACACACGAACATCACCTTGATCGGCACCTTCAATATAATCTTGTAGAATGACGTAGTTAGACGAACCATCACCATTGGTAATATAGAAATCTAATAATGATTTAATATTACTCATTGCCGATTTTTCAATCAGAATCACTCCAGAACCTCCAAAACCATTCAACGGTTTTAGAATCATTTTGTCTGCTTTCGATTCTTTAATTTGATTGACTAAGTAATCTTTATTTTTGGATACATGCGTATTTGGAATAATGTTGCTATGTGCATCACCAAAAGCCGCCGTATATAGTTTATTATTCGCTTCGCGCATTCCTTGAAGTGAATTCACAATAAATACATCATCTTTTACAGAATCCAAAAAGTTCAGCATTATGGGATCTAAAGGTGGATTTGCTCTCATGAATATCACATCAAATCCTGCCAATGGAAGCATTTCTTCTCGTAAAGTAGCCTTTGCATAAAAGGCTTTTAAGGTACTTGGCACTTTGTCCATTCTTCCAATAACTGTACAAAAAGCAGTTGTTACGCTGTCTCTAATGGTTAAATTGGAAGGCGTACACATCGCAACTCCATGATCGCGTTTTACACATTCTTTGATTAAGGCTAAACTTGTATCATTTTCTGGGTCGATATCTTCCCAAGGATACATTAAGAAACAGATATTCATTGAGGTACTATTTTTAGTTAGTTGATTTTGATCTTTAAATTTATATAAAATAGTTGATTTTTAGCGCATTATTTTGCGGGTTCATAATTATCGTCCCAATTTTTAGGCTTTGGATCGTGTAATTTGCCCAATGATTTTGCCACCAACATCGCAACGGTGGCATCTCCCGTAACATTCACCGTTGTTCTACACATATCTAAAGGTCTGTCAATCGCAAAGATTAATGCCAATCCAATTGGTAATAATGTTGGATCAAATCCTACGGATTCTAATACAATAACTAACATGACCATTCCGGCACTTGGTACGGCTGCACTTCCAATAGACGCTAATAAAGCAGTAAATACGATGATTAATTGTGTTTCCCAAGTAATTGCGTCTGGTGTTAAAACTTGCATGATAAATACGGCAGCAATCGCTTGATATAAACTTGTGCCATCCATATTAATGGTCGCTCCAACAGGCAATACAAATCCGGAGACTTCTTTATCAACACCTAAGTGTTCTTCTACGCGTTCCATGGTTACAGGCAAAGTTGCCGCGCTTGAACTGGTTGAAAATGCTAATAATTGCGCTGGACTGATTTGTTTTAAAAACCACATTGGCGATTTTTTTGTGTAGACACTTACTAGAATTAAATAGAAAATAATCATGAGTATTAATCCACCAACCACACAGAATCCATACGATAAGAGTTTTAGTAAAATTTCTGGATCGTCAAACGCTACGATTACATTCGCGAGTAGCGCAAATACAGCATACGGCGCAAAAAGCATAATTAAGTCTACCATTTTCATGACGACTTCATTCAAGGAATCGAAGATGTCAATCATGGGTTTGGCTTGCTTTTCTGGGATCAATAATAAACAGATTCCAACAAATAAAGCAAAGAATATAATTTGAAGCATTTTAGCATTTCCTAACGACTGAAATATGTTTTCTGGGAATATATCCACCAATGCTTGTAACGGGCCTGCGTCTTTTTGTGCGGCAGCTTTCGTTAATTTATCATTGACACCATCAGAATTGGCGTATTTTTCTTTTATTTTTTCAATGGTTTCTTGTGGCATTCCTGCACCTGGCTTGACTACATTCACAATTCCTAAACCAATGATAATCGCAACTAAGGTGGTCACTACATAAATGGAAATCGTTCGCAATCCCATCTTTTTGATTTTGGCAATATCTTTCAAATCTGATACACCTTTGATTAACGAAGCTAAGATTAACGGAACTGCAATTAATTTTAATAGATTGATAAAAATAGTTCCAAATGGTTTAATCCAACGACTGATGAAATATTCTGCACGCGTGGTTTTAATCACTTTTGCAGGAATTTCTGTGACCGTAGCCACTACTTCTCCATTGACAATACTTTGCACAATTTCTTGCGAAGCTGGAATTTCCTTCAATACCACCGATTCACTTCCCCAAGGAGTTGCCAACAATATGAAAGAGAATAGAATCCCTAATACCATTCCTATTAAAATTTTCCAGTGTAATGCCATTTTTTTCATATTATGCTAAGTGTTTCGTTTGAGAAAATGTTGGTTTGTTATGCTTTTGATGTAAATATGTTTGCGATAGGTTTCCTTAAAAATAGAATAATTATCCCAACTAGAATGTATAATAGATTGTTATATAGATTTTGTTTGAGTAATTCAGGACTTTTAAAAGTAAAACTATAACTGTTAACGTTACTTTTTAGTAGTATATAACCATCTTGTAATAGGTTTGGAATTGTCGTAAATAATAGATAAGTGCCCATCATTGCGATAACGATTTCAACAATATAATTACTATCTGTTTTAGAAAAATCGAATTTTGTCGCTTCAAATCCTTTATCTAATCGTAAAAAGCTGACAATTTTAGCTGCGAATGCAAGCATCAAGTATATAATTGCAAAAAAGAGTAAAATGACCCCAATAAAACCAAATAGAAACGAAGTATCATCTATTTGATTAAAATAAATAATATTCGATATGATTGGAATAATACCTCCGATGAGAATGTATATCGCAAATATTTTAACGACAGCTACGAAAAAGTCTTTTACACTCATAATTTGATGGTCTTGTTTAGTAAATAATAATCCGCTAACACCAATGCAGCCATAGCTTCCACGATAGGAACGGCTCTTGGCACTACACACGGATCATGACGACCTTTCCCTGTCATTTCCACCACATTTCCGTCTTTATTAATAGTTTCTTGTTTTTGCATAATAGTTGCCACAGGCTTAAAAGCTACGCAGAAATAAATATCCATTCCGTTGCTAATTCCACCTTGAATTCCACCAGAAAGATTGCTTTTTGTCGTTCCATCTGCATTGAAAATATCATTGTGTTCGCTTCCTTTCATCTTCGAACCTTCAAATCCGCTTCCATATTCAAAACCTTTTACGGCATTGATGGATAACATGGCTTTTCCAAGTTCGGCGTGCAATTTGTCAAAAACAGGCTCGCCCAAACCTACAGGAACATTTTGTAAGACACACATAATAGTTCCTCCAATAGTATCGCCTTCTTTTCGAATTTCTCTAATTTTCGCTTCCATTTCTGCCGCTTTCGCCGGATCAGGGCAACGTACAGGATTACTTTCTATCAAAGAAAAATCTAATTCTTGATAGGGTTTATCCAATGAAATTTCGCCTACAGAAGCTACAAAAGCATTGATTTTGATGTTGGAAAGCATTTGTTTTGCAATCGCGCCCGCCACCACTCGAGAAGCTGTTTCGCGTGCCGAGCTTCTTCCGCCGCCTCTATAATCGCGATGTCCGTATTTTTGATCGTACACATAATCTGCATGCGATGGACGATAGGTTTCTTTGATATGAGAATAATCGTGAGATTTCTGGTTGGTATTGTGAATTGCGAATCCGATGGGAGCGCCAGTAGTTTTTCCTTCAAAAATTCCTGAGTAAAAAACAACAGTATCTGGCTCTTTTCGTTGTGTCACAATAGCAGATTGTCCTGGTTTTCTACGATTCATTTCTTCTTGAATCATGTCCATATTCAATTCGATTCCTGCTGGGCAACCGTCTATAATTCCACCAATTGCTGGTCCATGAGATTCTCCGAAAGTCGTTAATTTGAATAGTGATCCAAAGGTATTTCCTGCCATAGCGTTTTTTTAACAACTGTAAATTTAATCTAACAGAATTAAAAACCCAACAAATGGGTAAAATTAACTTAACATTTGCCCATTTCTATTGATAAATTGGTAACATTCAAGCATCTAAGCTTAACACTATTTTTCCATCAAATTTGATGTTTTGTCATTTATTTGCCTCGTGAAAAAAGATTTCGTGAAAAAGCGCAAAATTGACCTTGTGGTCATCTCCGATGTTCATTTGGGAACCTACGGATGTCATGCCGATGAATTACTTTCGTATTTGAATAGTATTGATCCAAAGAAAATTATTCTAAACGGCGATATTATTGATATTTGGCAATTTAGGAAACGGTATTTTCCAAAATCACATTTAAAAGTGATTAAAAAGCTGATCAATTTTTCTGCGAAAGGTGTGGAAGTGATTTATATTACTGGAAATCATGATGAAGCTTTGCGCCGTTTTTCGGATACAAAACTCGGGAATTTTTCGTTGGTTGATAAGTTGGTGTTAGAATTGAACGGAAAGAAAGCTTGGTTTTTCCATGGTGATGTGTTTGATGCTTCGATTCAAAATGCCAAATGGATTGCAAAGTTAGGCAGTTGGGGCTACGATTTGCTTATAAGAATTAACCGTTACATCAATTGGTTTCTACTAAAAATTGGGCGTGAAAAGTACTCGCTTTCCAAGAAAATTAAAAACAGCGTCAAAAAAGCAGTTAAGTATATCAATGATTTTGAGCAAGTTGCTGCGGATTTAGCTATTGAAAACGAATACAGTTATGTCATTTGTGGACATATCCATCAACCAAAAATGGAGAAGAAAACCAACCGAAATGGCTCGTGCATTTACTTAAATTCGGGCGATTGGGTTGAGAATTTAACTGCATTGGAATATCACAAAAATCGTTGGAAATTATACCGTCATAGTGAAGATCGTTTGACCGCTTTTTATGCTGATGAAGAACTAAAATCTATGGATTATAAGGATTTATTAGCTGCAATTACGATTGTTCAAAAGTCGGGGGAATAGTTGTTGGTTGTTGGGTTCTAGGTTCAGGTTCTAGGTTGAAATTAAAAATTTAAAATTCAACATTTAGCATTTAGCATTTAAAATTTCAACGAAGCGCATGTCTCAAAACCGTAATCGGATGCAAAGCGTCTTTTTGTGTTCCATCTTTGATTTGATGTCTACAACTTGTTCCGTTTGCCGCTATAATTGCATTGATTTCTGCCGCTCTAACCGCTGGAAATAGTGATTGTTCTCCTACATTCATGCTGACTTCGTAATGTTCTTTTTCATAGCCAAATGAACCTGCCATTCCACAGCAACCCGAAGCAATAATCGTTGGCTTGTAGTTTGTGGGAAGATTTAAAATATCAAACGTACATTTTTGGTTCGACAATGCTTTTTGATAACAATGCGTATGTATTTTTACCGCTTTTGCTTCTTGTGTAAACGATTCCGAAGTGATTTCCCCCGCTTCAATCTCAGCCGCTAAAAATTCTTCTATTAAATACGCATGCTTCGCTATTCGTTTTGCAGCTTCTTTATCGTCTGCCAAACGGATATATTCATCGCGAAATGTGAGAATTGCTGAAGGCTCTATCCCGACTAAAACTACATTTTCATTCAAAATGTCTTTAAAAATAGTCACATTGGCATTGGCTACTTTTTTGGCTTCATTTAAAAAGCCTTTCGAGATAAACGTTCGTCCGCTTTCTTGGTGTGAAATATACTTGATTTCGTATCCAAGTTCCGACAAAACAATCAACGCATCGTGTCCAATGTCAGATTCTAAATAATTGGTAAATTCATCACTGAAAAGATATACCTTTTTAGGTTTTGATATTTTTGTATTGAATTGATTTAATGATTTTTGAATTATTTTATCTAATGTCTTACTTGAATTTATTGGCAACGTGCGCTCTTGTGCAACGCCCACTATTTTTTTGATGATTTTTGACGTAAAACTATTGGTTTTTGCAAAGTTTGAAAGTCCCACAAAGTTACTCGCCAATTTGTTCGATTTTGTGGAAAATGCAAACGATTTATCACGAAAAGTAGGTTTATTCGATTTGTAATATTGATGTAAAAATTCTGCCTTTAAGGCGGCAACATCTACATTGCTTGGACATTCACTTGCGCAGGCTTTGCAACTTAGGCACAAGTCAAAAACTTCCTTTAATTCCTTGTGATCGAATTTGTTTTCTTTTTCAGATTGTGTCAAAAACTCTCGCAAGGCATTTGCTCTGGCACGCGTTGTATCTTTTTCGTTTTTCGTAGCTCGATAACTTGGACACATCGTTCCTGAAAACGAAGCTGGTTTTCTACAATCGCCCGAACCATTACATTTTTCAGCGGCTCGCAAAATTCCTTCACTGTCTGAAAAGTCAAATATAGTTTCTATTTGAGGCTCTTCCCTATCGATTTCATAACGCAAAAACGAATCCATCTTGGCAGCGTCTACAATTTTCCCCGGATTGAAAATATTTTTCGGATCAAATACGTTTTTGACCGCTTTTAGTAATTCATAGTTTTTTTCGCCTATCATGATGGGAATAAACTCCGCTCGTACAATTCCATCACCGTGTTCACCGCTGAATGAACCCTTGTATTTTTTGACTAATTTGGCAACATCATGCGTTATTTTTCGAAATAACACCACATCTGCTTTCTTTTTCAAATTCAGAATTGGGCGTAAATGTAATTCACCAGCACCCGCATGCGCGTAGTACACCGCTTTTTGTTTATATTTCTTCATTAATTCAGAGAATTCAGCAATATAATCCGCTAAATCTTCTAGTGCAACAGCAGTGTCTTCAATACATGCCACCGCTTTTTTATCGCCAATTATATTTCCTAACAACCCCAATCCGGCTTTTCGTAGTTCCATTGCTTTGCCAATTTCATCGCCTTTTAAGATGGGATAATGATAACTTTTTCCTTCTTCCACTAAAGAAGCCAATAAATCAGCCGTTTGTTTTTCTAAGTCTTCTATGTTGGTGGATCGTAATTCGAGTAGTAAAATCGCTTGTGGATCGCCTTTTACGAAGAATCTATTTTTGGCTTGCGCCAGATTTGACTTTGTACAATCTAGAATGATTTTATCCATCATTTCACAGGTATACAAATTGTGTTTCATGGTTAGTGAAACCGATTGCAAACAATCTTCAATGCTGTCGTAATGCGCCGCAACGACACAATGATGTATTGGTGGCAATTCGTCTAGTTGTAAGGTAATTTTAGTTGTAAACGCCAAAGTTCCTTCACTTCCTGAAAGCAGTTTACACATATTAAACGTTTCGCCTTCTGCGGTAAAAGGTTTCGCATTGAGCAATTCATCAATGGCATAGCCTGTATTTCTTCTGTGAATGGTAGCTTTCGGGAATTCTGCGCGAATTTCCTGCTGATTTCGTGTATCAGATAATATTTCGTATATCTTTTGATAGATAGCGCCTTCAAGCGTAGTTAACCCACGTTTTTGATGAAATTCTTCCGTAGTGATTTCGCCAAAAGTAACTTCCGACCCATCGGAAAGTAATACGTCCATTGCAACTACTTTATCACGCGTTACACCATATTGAATCGAAGTCGTTCCTGATGAGTTGTTTCCAACCATTCCGCCCATCATACACCGATTGGACGTTGAAGTGTTCGGTCCAAAAAACAAATCAAATACTTTTAAGTAGTCATTTAATTCATCACGGACAACACCTGCTTGTACCGTAACCGTTTTTGCTTTTTCATTAATATCTAAGATTCGGGTAAAATGTTTCGAAACATCTACCACGATTCCTTCGCCCACACATTGTCCGGCTAAAGAAGTCCCGGCAGTTCTAGGAATTAAGGAAGTATGATGCGTATTCGCGAAATTTATTAACGTTTTTAAATCGTCAGTATTTTTAGGATAGGCAACGGCTAACGGCAGTTTGCGATATACGGAAGCATCAGTAGCGTATAAAATTCTGTGTAAATCATCATAAAAAATACTACCTGTAAAGGCATTCTTTAATTCTTCCAATTTGGCTTTCATGCTACTGATTTGAGTGCTTTTTGTAATTTTTTTGGCAATATAAACTTATTTTTTTAGTTATAATACAAGAATTAAAAAGACTGTAATTTTAAAACATAAACAGATGAAAAAGTTAGTTATTTTGAGTTTTTTATTTTTTGGATATATGGTTTCTGCTCAACAGATTGCAGAAAATGCCATTGGTTTACGAATTGGAGGAAATAATGGATTTGGCACCGAGATTTCGTATCAACGCGCACTGGGCGACAATAATAGATTGGAGCTCGATTTAGGTTGGAAAGATAATGACGATTACGATGCGTATAAATTGACAGGATTGTATCAATGGGTTTGGAATATTGATGGCGGATTTAATTGGTATGCGGGCGCTGGTGGCGGAATTGGAAGCTGGAATAGCAACCGAAATGCTACGAATGACGGTTTTTATGCCTTCTTTGCTGGTGATGTTGGTATTGAATATAGTTTTGATTTCCCTCTGCAACTTTCACTAGATGTACGACCTGAAATTGGCTTTGAAAAAGGGTTTAATAATGACCTTGATATGGACTTGGCGTTAGGCGTGCGTTATCAATTTTAATTTTACTAGGCAAATTCTTCGCATTTGGTTAAATTTGCGCGTTTAACAACTTAAATTATTCCATAAAAATGTATCAAAACGTGAAAAAAGTATTTTTAATCGCATGTATTGCTAGTATGTTATTATGTATTTCTTGTGGCAAAGAGACCAACAATAAGCCACAAGATTATTCAATAGAAACAACTATTAACGGTATTCCTGACGGTGTTCGTGCATTTTTAAAAATTCACAATGAGAAAGGACAACCCATACCAAAAGATACGGCTGTTGTACAAAATGGCAAGTTTATATTTGCTGGAAAAACTGACTATCCACAAATGGGTTTTGTATTTATAAATGGTGCATCAGGAAATTATTCTGTTATTTTAGAAGAAGGTGATGTAAAGGTAGTAGCTCATAAAGACAGCCTGTCGCAAGCAAAAATTTCTGGTGGTAAGCACAATCAAGAATATGTTGATTTTATTTCTGATTCTAGAATTTTAGCTGGAAAAATTAATAAAGTTAGAGCACGTTATACAGACGCTGTAAAAATACAAGATACCGCTACTATTAACATCGCTAGAAAAGAGATGGCAAATTTAGATAAGGAAGGACTTACCTATCAAGAAGAATATGTACAAAAGCATCCTACATCCTATATTTCTGTTTTAATTGTAAATCGATTACTAAGAGAAAAATTGACGACAGCGCCAAAGGCAAAAGCATTTTACGATGGGCTTCCTAATGATATGAAGAGAGCTAGAGTTTCGGAAGATTTATTTATTAAAATAACAGAATTATTAAGAGCCGCTATTGGTTCGGTTGCCACAAACTTTACAGCACCAAATCCTGAGGGAAAAAATATTTCGTTGGATGATATTAAAGGAAAAGTAACCGTTATTGATTTCTGGGCAGCTTGGTGTGGCCCCTGCCGAAGAGAGAATCCGAATGTAGTAAATATTTACAATAAGTATCATGCAGATGGATTGGAAATTATTGGTGTTTCCTTAGATGGTCGTCCAAATCAGGGCAATGCAAAAGAAGATTGGATTCGTGCTATTGCACAAGATGGATTGCCTTGGCACCAAGTATCAAATTTAGCTGGTTTTAAAGATAGAATTGCACAGACTTATAACATTCGTTCTATTCCTGCTACGTTTATTTTGAATGAAAAGGGAGAAATTGTAGCTAAGAATTTACGCGGCGCGCAATTAGAAGCGAAGATTAAAGAATTGCTTGGGAAATAATTCAGAATTATGAATTGTGAATTGTGAATTCTGCACTTCGACTTTAGTTTCACCTGAGCGATAGTCGAAAGGCTCAGTGTGATAGTTGTGGGTGATGAGTTATGAGTTATGAGTTATGAGTTATGAGTTATGAGTGAAAATACTTTTTACATTTTACATTTTGTGTTTTTTATTTGATATTTCTCAGTTCTTTGTTCTCAGTTCTTTGTTTTTTCGGTGTTCGTTTATTCGGTGTTCGGTTGTGAGTTGTGAGTTATGACTAAAATTACTTTTACATTTTACATTTAGCGTTTTACATTTAATATTTTGTTTCGACACTCGGCCCTCAAATCCGTAGTCTGAGGTGTTACATTGAGCGCAGTCGAAATGCACTCGAAGACTACACATTTTCAAATTGACACATCATCAAATTATCAAATCAACACATTAGTACAGTAACCACATTCTCCGTATATTTACACCACAAAAAAAAGAACAATGCTTACTTGGAAAGATATTATTCACCTCGCTACTAAAGGCAACAACAAACCCGATAGACGCGTTGAGAAAACAGAAACGGAATGGATTACACAATTAACTCCTGAACAATATCGCATTACACGCTTAAAAGGTACCGAACGTGCGTTTTCAGGTGAACATTGCAGTCGCTATGATCCAGGTGTGTATGAATGCGTATGTTGCAAAACACCATTGTTTGATTCAAATTTAAAGTTCGATTCCAGCAGCGGTTGGCCAAGTTTTACCGAACCTGTAAAGGATAATGTAATTGATTATATTAAAGATACCACACACGGCATGATTCGCGTAGAAGTGACTTGTAGTACCTGCGATGCACATTTAGGTCATGTATTTCCAGATGGTCCAGCACCAAGCGGATTGCGTTTTTGTATCAATTCAGAATCGTTGGTATTGGGTAATTGAAAGATTAAAGCATTCAATGATTAAATGATTCAAAACTTCATTATGAGCATTTACTCCAACGCATTATCGTGAACAGAGGAAAGCAATCTTTTTATATTTACCATACATCGACTAGACTACCACGTGCTTCTCGTAGTGACGCATTCCTATTACAAAAGCGAAGCAACCGAAGAGATTCATACCTACGTTAGAACAATTCCAAAATCAAAACTTTTTCCGTCGTAAACTAAGGAAAATTGTTTTAAATAAATACTTAAAGTAAGATTAAAGCTTCAATAATATTGAAGTGCTAAGTATTAAAAAATTTCAATTTTATTAGTCTTTAACTTTCAACTATTCGTTTTTTTTTCTATCTTTAGTATTATAAGGTGTTTTATACTAACCTTTTATATACTGTTTTCATCCTCCAAAGTATCCTTAATAGTCTTTTTTAAAGGAATATTAATTATTAAATATTATACGAACATGAAAAAAGCTAGAAAAAACAACCCATTTGCAGATTTGGGTCAAGAAGCCGCTCAAGTAAATACGTTTTTAGGTAGTGAAAATTCAATCATGAATGAAATTGCTGCCGCTGAACCCGTTTTAATAAACGAATTACTTGCCGCAGAACCAACCATGATTCAAAAAATTATTTCATCAGAACCTACGGCTCTATTAGAAATTGCATCAGCTGAACCTGTTATATTAGGAACCGTTTTAGCTTCTGAGCCAGCAATTTTTGCTGAAGTTGCCGCTGCTGAACCTGTTCTTATTGGTAGAATTGCAGCCGCAGAACCTGTAGTTTTCTCTGAGATCGCAGCCGCAGAACCTAGTATCATTGGAAATGCCTTATCTAGAGCAATTGCTGAGGTTTCAAAGACTAAATAATCGAATCAAAATTCTAATTTTTTACTAAATGAGGCTGTCTAAAAAGCTTTTAGAAACGTCATTCTGGACTTGATCCAGAATCCCATTACACTGATTTCTAATGATGATGAGAAACCGAATCAAGTTCGGTTTGACGAAATCCTGACTTTCTAAACAGCCTCATTTAGTAATATCTAAAAGGCTACCATATCAAACCACTAGAATATTTAAAAAGGATGCAGGCTTTGCCAAAAAGTCTGGAACCAGAAGATGTGAGCTCACAATTGTTGGCTCCCCTATTTTCGTATGTAATCGTCGATCCTTTAGCATATAAAGAAGGATTCGATATTTTAAAAAATAAGCTGCTCGATTTAACCATTAGAATGGCAAAAACGCATACGCAATTTTATAAATCATTGCCAGATGATACCTGTTGGGAAGAAAAAGATTTAGATAAGATTCAACCCATTACTAAAGATGATTTGTATCAACATAGAGAAGCGATTATTTCAACCATTACAACGTTTGGGTTTATCACGTTTACAACAGGAACTACAAGTCAATACCCTTTATTAATTGAACGCTCACAGGAAGAACAATTATACCTTCAAAACTTTTTTTCCATTTTACAAGCTGGCGCACTAGCGACAAAAAAATTATCGCCTTTGGGTATTGTAGAAGGCTCTATGAATCATGGTTCCGTATTAAGGTTGCCAGGATCAGGATATAATTTTATGATCGAATTAATTAAAGATTATGGCATCATTCGAACCGCATGGCTTTTACAACAGGAATACAATTTTAACGGTATTGAAAAAAAGGTAAGTCAACTGCAAACTACGGTGATGGGCTTATGCTATTTAAAACAATATTTAGAGGAACAAGAGATTCATTTGCCTAAAGGTCAACTGAAATCGATTACCGTTTTTGGCTGGCCAATTCCTAAAAATAGACGTGACGATTTAGAAAACTATTTTGGCACACAAGTAAATGACAACTATTCAATGTCCGAAATGTTTGGAGGCGCACGCTATTGTCATCAATGTCAAGCGTATCATTTTGACCCTTTTGTAGTACACGAATTGGTCGATTTAGAAACGCAACTAAGAAAAGAAGAAGGAACAGGCGAATTAGTTTTAACACCACTTTTCCCATTTTCACAACGTTTTGTTTTAATCCGATACAGAAGTGGCGATTTGATTCATGTTCGTAAAGTGACTTGTAAGAAAGGCACCAAAGCATATACTTTTAGAGGACGTTTGAAACGATGTGTAAAGATTGCTCCTCAAATTTATTTAGGCGAAGCAGAGTTTGCCATGGCTATTGATGAATTTACCGATATTAATAGAGCGGATGCAATTTTTAAAGTATTAAAAGATAAGAAAAAGAACAACTGGCCATTATTCAAAATGGCGTTTGATCGTACGACGAATATACTAAACATTGATATCGCATTAATTTATGATCCTATCGAACATCCAGAAAAAGCCAACCAACTACGACAAAACATATTGAAAAAAATAACCAATGAGCTTCCAAGTTCACTAACGAATTGGATGGCTCAGCATCCAAAATCATTTCAACTCACGTTTCAACCACCTGCTACTTTTGAAGAAAGAGACTATTGGAATTTATAAGAATTCCATTTTAATAATGTTTTATAGAAGTTTTAAGGAAAAAAAGAAACCACAAATGTAAAATCTATGATACGAATAGCCATCGCAAAAGGCAGAGGTTTAGAGAAATGTGTAAACTTATTAGATAACGCCGAAGCCTACAACTGCATTATAGAAGAAGACAAGCTTTATTATAAAGATGATATGTCTAACATAGAAGTAATTGTCGTTCGTGGAGCAGATTTAGCGTATGCAGCCAAAAACGATTACGTAGATATTGCCATTGGTAGCCAATTATTATTTGCTGAAAATATCATCAATAAAATGGTATTTATGAACGCGCTACACATAGGACAATGTCGCTTATCATTGATTGGTAAACGTGAACAAAATTTACAATCGGTAAAAGTTGTAGGAACAAGATATCCAAAATTAACCGTTGGAAAACTGAGTAAATTAAATATACATGCGGAGTTAATTAAACTCTCCGGTTGTCTTGAATCATGGTTATTAAATGATAGCTGTGACGCCATCGTAGATGTCATACAAACAGGAAATACCTTAAAACTATATAATATCAAGGAAATGGTGCGCTTAGGTCCTTTGAGCCATGGAATCTGGTTAAATCAGGATAAAAACCAATTTGCGCCGTTTGTGAAAAAATTAAAACTAAGAGATCAATATTTAAATCAAGAAACATGCTCATAGAACCAAAAAAACTAACTTCTATTTTAGAACAAACGCCTATTATCAAAGGAAAAAGTAAAAATCTATATGAATTTGATGAAGATCATTATGTCGCAAAACTCATCCCTTCGCTTTCAAGTTTTACATACAATCGGTATGAAAATGTTGCCGAGACCGATATCTTACGTTTAGATTTTTATGAAATGTCTGCTAAAAAATTGAATACTCTAAATATCCCAACTGCTTTTGTAAAACGATTGGACGCTACTACGTATTTGACTAGAAAATGCACCAATCCTCCTTTTGAAGTCATTGTTAAAAATTATGCCGTTGGATCAACCATTCGAAAATATCCTGGCTTATTCAAAGAAGGACAAAAGTTTACCAATCCTATTGTAAAATTTGATTACCGAGTGGATCCAGAAGATCAACCCATTTCTATAGATTATTTAATAGAATATGGAGTGGATGGACCATTGTTTAGAGAATTAGCCTTAAAAATAAATGCAGCGCTTTGCGATTGGCTAGCTCCAAGAGTGTTAATTGATTTTTGCGTAATTTTCGGTACGAATAGTGACGGACAAGTATGTGTAACTTCGGAAGTGTCGCCCGATTGTATGCGATTGAAATCTGAAAATGGCGAATCATTGGATAAAGATTTGTTCCGTCAAGGGAAAAGTCATGAGTACATTATTGAAAAATGGACCGAACTTATTAAAAATTTAAAAACTACCTTATAATGGCGAAAACACTTTTGATAACAGGATCCAATAGAGGAACTGGCTATGCGATGGCAAAACATTTTTATGAAAATGGGTATCAAATTATATCCTTAAACAGAACATTAAAAGGGGAAAATTGGTTAGGCGAAATACAGTGTGATTTAGCGCAAACAGGTCATGTTATTGAAATTTGTAACACTATTCAAGAATCGCATGATTCAATTGATGTCTGTATTTTAAATGCTGCGGTTAGAAAATTATCGTACATTAAAGAAATGCCACATCAAGATTGGGAAGACGCTTTGGCAATCAACTATTCGTCCATTTTTTATACTTTGAAAACCTTACTGCCAACCTTTGAGAAATCAAAAACATATGTGGTTGTCATGGGAAGTCACGCAGGAACACATTATTTTGATGGCGGTGCTTCTTATTGTAGTACAAAAGCGGCCTTAAAAGCATTGGTGGAAGTATTCATACAAGAAACAAGAAATTCGGGCATTCGAACAACATATATAAATGCTGGAGCCATAAATAATCGTCCTAAAGGTAATGACGACAAAAAAATTCAACCAGAGAGTTTAGCCAACTGTATTTTTAATATTGTAAACTCGCAAAGTGATGTAATTTTAGGGGAAATTGAAATTCGTCCTTCTATGCCTTTAAATTCAAAAGATCAAGGAATTTCTAAACTTCAATATGTTTAATTTTGGAAGACTTAAAAAAAGCTATATTTTATTCTGATTTAGATGGAACGCTGTTAAATAACAAGGCATTTTTATCGTCAAAAAGCCAACATAATTTAAAACAGATCATAAATTACGGATTATTATTCGGAGTTGCTTCTGCCAGAAACCTCAATGCTATTTCAAAAATGTTGAATGGTATTGTGACATCGTTGCCCGTAATCAGCTTGAATGGAGCGTATATTTCCGATTTAAAAAGTATGAAACACATTCAAATCAATGCTATTGATACGCTTGTGGTAGCAGATACCTTAGATTTCATTGCAAGAAACAAACTCAGCACTTTTATTTCAGGTCATCAAAATGGATTGGATCTTATTACACATTATAAGCTCCACAATTCAGGAGAACTTTGGTATTTAGATTATTGTAAAGCTGATAAAAACCAGAATTTAGTCGATTTACAAAATATACATGAAGTCAAATCAAATATCACAACCTGTTTTACTTTCATTGATAGAAAAGAAAACCTAGCGCCTATTATTGCGTATTTTAATGCTACGCACCCATCGCACATTGAAATGCACTTATTTGAAAACCAGTATTCAAGAGGTTGGTATTGGCTCACGGTTCATAGTAATTTGGCAACAAAATCTAATGCTATTCAATTTGTACAAGAACAATTTAATCATCAAGATAAACACCTAACCGTATTTGGAGATGGTGATAACGACCTCAAAATGTTTCATCTGGCAGATACCGCAATAGCTGTGAATAACGCAAATGCTTCTGTCAAAGCGCAAGCCAATATTATTATCCCTGAAAATACGAATGATAGTGTCACCAACTACCTGCTAGACTTAATTACGAATAAAAATACTCCTTAAGCAAGCTGGTGTAATTAGCCAATTTTATTATGAAACCTAAAGAAGTTGTTTCCTTATCACTTTCTACATTATTCCAGCAATTGGGTTTTGAGACCATCATAGAAACACATATTTCATGGTTGTTAATTTGTAAGGAATATGCTTTTAAAATTAAAAAGCCGGTAAAATTCAGTTTCCTTGATTATTCCACCTTATCCAATCGAAAAAAGTATTGTGAACTAGAGTTCGAATTAAATGATCAATATTCGCCCACTGTATATGAAAAAGTAGTGGCGATAAGACAGCATAACGCTGATTTTTTCTTGGAAGGAAATGCTCCTATTATAGAATATGCCGTACTAATGAAGCGTCTGAATCATGAATTTTTACTGACGAATATCTTAAAACATAAAAAAAACTGTAGTAATGAAGCCTTACAACGATTGGCCGATAGAATTTATAACATACATACAGAATCAAAAAAATCGATAATACGCTTCAATCAATCTAAATTTTTAATCAGAATAGCACAAATAACATTTTTACAAGAGGATTCAGCAGAGATATTCAACACTTCAGAACTAAAGATTATTGATGACTATTTAGCAATTTCAAAAGCGTTTTTGTTTAAAAACACACTGCTATTTGATGATCGAATACAACAAGGATTCATCAGGAACACTCATGGGGACTTACATGCTGGAAATATTTTTCTATATCCTAATCATGTTCATATCATTGATTGTATAGAATTTAAGGAAGCATATAAAACCATCGATATATTAGACGATCTTGCCACTTTACTGATTGATTTTGAAGTATATGAACAGTCAAATCATTCTCAAACATTAGAGAAGCTGTATTTTAAACATTACAACGATTTACCATCACCAAAACACACCCAATTACTTACTTTTTACAAACTACAAAAAGCCATTACACGATGTTCAACTCATATATTAGCTGGTAAAAGCGAAAATAGGAAGCTTGCTAAACTGTATTTGAAATTAGCGAATGGTTATATTCAACAGCTACTTTGAGCTCAATAATTTGCAAACTGCAAATTAGTACTTAACTATCAAAGCGAAGCGACCCAAAAGCGAAGCGATCCAATAGATTCCCGCCTACGCGGAAACGAGTCCAAAAGCGAATCACGTCTAATCCTTTTGCCATTTGAATCTACTATAAAAGAAAATGATGTTTTTTTCTTTATTCTAACTAAAAAATTAGAGCATAGCCTTAGCTACGGTTTCTTTTTTTAGTGAAGAAGAAAGGGAAAAAAGACGTTTTATTAAGGTAAATTCAAATGGTAAATGTTATAACTACGCCATTTCAAACGCCTTCTGATACATAGACTCATACAGCGGTACAATCTTATTAATATCAAACGCCAAGGCTTGTTGCTTTGCTCCTTTTTTGAATTTTTCGAGTTCGGCGTCGTCAGTTAATATTTTGAGTGCATTGCGAGACATGTCTACTACATCGCCAACATTGCTTAAATATCCTGAAACACCATGTACATTTACTTCTGGAATTCCACCTGTATTACTCGATATTACAGGAACGGAAGAAATCATTGCTTCCAAGGCTGCCAATCCGAAGCTTTCCGTTTCTGACGGTAACAAGAATAAATCGGAGAAGCACAAAATTTTATCAACTTCGTTACTATTTCCAAAGAAGATAACTTTATCAGCAATGCCAAATTCTTCACATAGTAGTTCTGCGGCTTCTTTTTCTGGCCCTTCGCCCACCATCATCAATTTGGCAGGCATTTCTTTTTGAATTTCATGAAAGATACGAACAACATCACTAATGCGCTTTACAGCTCTGAAGTTACTCACATGCGTGATAATTTTTTCGCTTTCGGTTGCCATCAAACTACGTTGACAATCGGTAAATTCATGATCGTACTTAGTCACATCTATAAAGTTGGGTACGACATCAATTTCTTTCTTAATATCAAATAAACGCAACGTATCTTGCTTTAAACTTTCGGAAACCGACGTCACTACATCCGATTTGTTGATGCTAAACGTGACTGCCGATTTGTAAAATGGATGACTTCCCACCAAGGTAATATCGGTTCCGTGCAACGTAGTAACCATCGGAATGGAAATGCCTTCTTCTGCCAACATCTTTTTTGCCATATATCCTGCATAGGCATGTGGAATGGCGTAGTGTACGTGCAATAAATCAATCTTATGGAGTTTTACCATATCCACTAATTTGCTCGATAATGCCAATTCATACGGTTGGTAATGAAACAATGGATATTCGGGTACGTTGACTTCGTGAAAGTGAACATTTTCGCTTAATAAAGCCAAGCGAACAGGCTGTTTGTAGGTTATAAAATGTATCTCATGTCCTCTATT
Source organism: uncultured Kordia sp. (assembly GCA_964351775.1). GTDB lineage: Bacteria > Bacteroidota > Bacteroidia > Flavobacteriales > Flavobacteriaceae > Kordia. The sequence goes on from CAYGPQ010000030.1 coordinate 25,549, forward strand.
GGCTAAGGCAATTCCTAATTCGGTAGCAACAACGCCACTACCACCAAAAGTTGGATAACATACTATGGCTATTTTCATTGGTTCATTTTACTCTTCAATTGCTTCGTATATGAGCTTTTGAATTTTGGTTCGTATATCAGTTGTTATTAGTTTCCTATTCGACATCGTCGGATACGTTCTGTTGGATAAAAATACATACACAATTTCTTCATCCGGATCTGCCCAGGTATAAGTTCCTGTAAATCCAGAATGTCCAAAACTGGTCATGGACACACAACCACAGGTAGGTCCAACATCACCCAATTGCGGTTTATCAAATCCAACACCGCGTCTATTATCTTCTGAACAATAGTAACAGGTATTAAATTTTGCAATGGTAGCCGCATCAAAGTATTTTTTGTCACCATACGTGCCACCTTGTATATACATTTGCATCATTTTGGCAACATCATTAGCATTGCTAAACAATCCTGCATGTCCTCCTATCCCACCTTGCATGGCTGCGCCCATATCATGCACATATCCATGTACTGCTTGATTTCGATAGTAGTCGTCTACTTCCGAAGGAACTATCATTTTTTTTGAAAATTTTTCTAACGGATTGTAAGTTGTATAATGCGCACCTAATGATTTGTAAAAATACTGCTGCGTGAGCGTGTGCAAATCCAATTTAAGGGTTGTTTCTATATATTCTTTTAAGATATAAAAAGGCAAATCACTGTATTTATAGCGTTTGCGATCTAATAAATCACTATCAATGATTCGCTGCATGATGGAATCTTTGTATTCCTTATTCATGTAGAGTTTGTTTGCAACTTTGATAGAATATATTTTAGATTTCCTAGTGCTGTACCACTTTTTAGCTGGCTTTTTAGTGACAGTATCCAAGGTATTGACATAAAAAGGAATCCAAGGTTTTAAACGTGCATAGTGCGATAGTATTTCGATCAATTTTAAGGTATCCTTATTGGTTCCTTTGAATTTTGGTAAAAGTGTTGAAAGCTTTGAAGTTAAGGCTACTTTTTTGCTTTCTTCTAATTTCATAATCAATGGCAAGGTTGCCAATATTTTAGTCATGGAAGCAATATCATACATGTCAAAATCTGTGACTTTATGTTTGTTAGTATAGGTATGATAGCCAAAGTTTTTGTTATAAATAATTTTTCCTTTGCGCGCAATTAAAAGTTGAACGCCAGGCGCCATTCTTTCTGAAACAACCAATTCCGCTAAAGAATCGATCCGGTGAAGCTTTATGGAATTCATACCTACCGATTCAGGCAAGTCATAGCCCAAACGTGGCAATGTTGTCGTTTCAATTCCTGTAAATATAGGAAACGTTTCGCCAATAGCTACGGGTAATTTTCCTTGTGCTTTGAGTGCGCCAAAGATAATTTGCGCAGAGATTTCTTGTGAAACGTCACTATTTTGATATGATACTAAGATATTATCAATATTGGTAAAACTTTTTATTTTCAATAAACTGTACGGGCTCGCAAAGACATCTAAAATCACTGTGTTTGTACGCGCGATTTCTTGCAACCAAACAACTTCTTTGTCTGTAAATTCATAACTTTCCCAAGGTGTCGCATCCGATTTGTGAAACCCAATCACAACGGTGGTATAGGAAGCTAGTTTTTCTACTAAATCAGCTAAGTTTTTTTCTTTGATAACGGTGACCGAAGCATATTTTTGTAAGGTATTTACAAAGGTATTTCCATCAGCATCGCCCATAGAAATATAGGCTATTTTTTGTTGGTCTAAGTTTTTAAGTGGCAGTATACTATCGGTATGTTTTACGACTGTAATGGCATGCTTTACGGCTTTTCTATGCAAAAGATCATCTTTGATGGTGTGCAAATCAGCCACAATAGAATCCACTTTTACAGCTTCATACTTTACCAAACCATGCTTGTGCTTTGCTCTTAATATATTTTTTACGGAATATGCCAAACGTTCTTCTTTAATAATTCCAAACATCATGGCTTCTTCAAATTTTTCGATAACGATGGGTACATTTTCTGGCATCAACAATACATCATTCCCCGCCAAGAAAGCTGCCAATTCAACATCGCCTACTTCTTCGTTTTGTGTGACACCTTTCATATTGAGTGCATCCGTAAAAATTAATCCGTTAAAACCGAGTTCTTGTCGCAATTTTTTAGTCACAATGTTATACGATAACGAGGCAGCAAGCCCGTCAATAGGCTCCAAGCTAGGAACGTTTAAATGTCCAATCATGATTCCGCCAATCTTTTCACTGATGAGAGTTTTATACGGTAAAATTTCAATACTGTCCAATCGTGATTCAGAGAAATGAACCGTTGGCAACTCTTTATGTGAATCTTGCGAAGTATCACCATGACCCGGAAAGTGTTTGGCGCAGGCAATAACGCCCGAACTTTGAATGCCTTTGGTAAATGCCATGGCTTTATACGAAACATTCATTTCACTTTCGCCATAGGAACGATTGCCAATGATAGGATTATCCGGATTGGTGTTAATATCCACCACAGGTGCAAAATTAACGTGTACGCCCAATCGTTTGCTGTGTTCGCCAATGCGTTTTCCTATTTGTTCAATAATAGTATCGTTTTGAATCGCGCCTAGCATCATATTATACGGATAACGATGTGTGGAATCGAGTCGCATGCCCAAATCCCATTCGGCATCCATAGCTATTAACAACGGGATTTTAGAGAGTTTTTGAAATTCATTGGCCAATTCTGCTTGTCGTGTTGGATTTCCTTGAAAAAACGTAATTCCACCCACATGATACCGCATAATTTGTTGTTTGACTATATTATCATGCGCCAATCCTTTATTGGAATACGCTGCAATATTCAATAGTTGCCCTATGCGCTCTTTTTGCGTCATATTGTTGTAGACACTATCTATCCAAACATCTTGCGCTGTATAATCTTGTATATAAAATGGATGTGGTTGTTGTGCGCTTATTATAAAAAGGGAAACGATCACAATTAGAATCGTACTGTATTTTTTCATAGGGAAAATCTCTTTCATTTATTGGGAGTTCCAAAAAAAAACGTTGAATGCTCACGTGTTTACTTTGCAGGCTATCCACTGTATCTTTTTACTTGTTCTCGATAAGACTCCTGAGTTTATCGAAAGGCAAATTTGTCATATCGAGCGCAGTCGAGATACTTTTGATGTTACAAATTCATTGGAACAAAAGCAAAAAGGATACCGTTTCTATCCTCAATACCAATTAAAATTCAAAATAACAGTTTAAAATCGTTTCTATTTCCTTTATATTTTAATATAAAACAGAACCATCGCTAAGGCTATGCTTAGGTTTTCTATTTCATCTAAAGAAACTATAACTCAATTTTTCATCTATCACTTTAAAGTTTATTTGGTATAACTCAAATATAGATTAAAAGTACAGACTTTATTGCATACAAAAAAGTCTTGTTAGAATTTAACAAGACTTTTTGTTTTCTGTTTACAGCTTTTACCATATAAAAGTTGTGATCGTTTTAATTCTACACTAGACTTTTCTAACAAAACACTCTAATTAGCGTCGTCTCCAATTATCGGCATCAGCACCTCTTCCGCCCCCGCGACCACCTCTTCCACCTCCGCGTCCAGCTCTTCTACGAATTCCTTGATTTGGTTGAGGATTAGGGTTTGGATTTTGCCCCATTAATACCCGCATTCTCTGTTGCATTGGAGCATGTGCAGGGTTGGCTTGTGCGTTTAATGAAAAACCTTCTGGACCTCCTCTCAACCATGTACTCCCTAAATGACCGTTAAGATGAATATTAACTCCTAAGCCAAATACTTGTCCATTAATATGAACTACGTTATTCCAATAGCATCTAAATGTATCTCCGTTATTTACATAAAAATGGAAAGCTGGTGCAGCAGCCATTACATTGACAGCATTATTTGTAAGCCATTCTCTAAACTCAGCAAGAGTTGGTGGTTGTGGTGGTGCTACTGCTTCAGCAGGTTGTGCATCTGCCTGATGTGCTACTAATCCATTTTGCGCAGGTTGTTGTACTGCTACTGGTTCATGTCCTTGTTGAACAGGTTCATTGTGCAGTGCAGGTTCTTGTGCTTGCTGATGAGGTGCTGCGAGTCCATTTTCAACCATCTGATCATGTGTATACCCAATAGGAACAGGTAAATATCTTCTAGGATTAAGAAATCCTAAAGATTCCCAACCTAATAACTGTACTACATTAGTATCTTGCTTACCATGATTATTAATAGTTTCTTGTAGTTTTCTTTGCTTTACTGCTTCTGGGCGATTGTCTACAAATTGGAAAACTGGCTGATTACTTTCTTTATGTAAAGAATTAGCAGTTGCCCCATGTGTATTTTGTTTTTCTGTACTTTTTTTCAAAAATTCCCCCATGACTTAAATAATCTTTTAATAAATATATTGATTTTTAAATATATTTCAATCAATATGGTATGGATGTCTATGATTTGTATACGGACTTTCTAACACACAAAAAAAGGTTGGTTGTGATTTAAAGAGTGAAAGATCAAAAAAATTAAGAATTGAAAGATTTTTAAAAGATAACATATAAACGTTTAAACTTCTACACCAACAAACCAACGATACGGAATTTTGGATTGTGTAAGTGTTGTTTGAGACTTATTCTCTTATGCACAAAAAAAAAGCCTTATTCTATTAAGAACAAGGCTTTCTACTTTTATCTAACTGAGCGTTACACATTTTTTAAAATGCTTCCTTATAAACATATTGAAGCTAGATAAAGTTATACTTCGTGGCAAATTTGACAACGATCACCAACTGTACCGTTGGCTTCACAGGTTTGATTTACCGTACGACCACCACCTACTTTTTGATAGTTTACTTCAAATGTTGAAATCGCTTTTTTGTTTAAATTCAAATTTTTTATGCTTCTTTTTTTCATGATTTGTCAATTTTAATATGTGTATATTTATAGAAAGTGATTTAAAACCACTTTCAACTTTTTTTATTGCTGTGGACAACCACAAGTCCAATCACCACGTGTTGGTTCTACACAAGGATTTCTTGTTACACCATCACATCCACCACAGGTTTCTTGCAAACCTGTACAAATGTCTGTTTTTAATCCACCTTTGATTTGAGAAGTTTTTAGATTAGATACTGATTGTTTTCCTAAAGTTAATTTTACGTTTAAGTTTCTTTTTTTCATGATTATGTGTTTTAGTTATCACAAAAATAAGGTATTTGATACTCAAACCTTTACGGTTTTCCCTTAGGATGTTTATCATTTATTCCACAAAAAAAGGCAAGCCGAATAGCTTACCTTTTGTATAGTGATGTAAAGTGTGTTTAGTTTAAAAAACGACTATGCCAACTTTCGCTTGCAGGCACTTCCCAATTTTCTAAATAATCCGCTTTAGTCGTGACTAAGTTGTTAAAAACAATGGTTTTTCCTGTAACGGCTTTGTCTTTTGCCATTTTACGAAAATCTTTTAAGTCTTTATACGCAACATATTCACCTTGTTTATAAGAAACGTTCATTTTGTCCATGAGATCAACATTATAGTCTTTTTCTAATTGTTGAATGAATCGTACAGACGCATCAATGGAACAACCTGTGGCTGCTTGCGCTTCTTGGTCTACCGCAATGATAATGAATCGTTTGTATTTGATTTCGAAAGAAGCTTCTAAATCGCTTCCATGTGCTGTCCATTGGGTGATAAAACTAGAGAGTTTCGCTTTGATTTCTTCTAATTCCGCATCACTGAACGATCGGTTTGCTTGATAAATCCAAACTTTGGCTTCATCTGAAATGGTGTTAAATTCTACGAGCATCTTTTTTAGTTTACGACTTCTAGTTTTCTTAATACTTTATAAGTACGATAGTCTTTTAACTTCGGATCGTACATTTCTTTGTTTTCATACGAAACTTTAATATTGCTTTTTTTAAGATCTTTTAAATCCGAAAGCAATTCCTGACCTTCAAAGTATTCCAACCAAAGCAACTTGTATTCGCGCTTATTTTCTCCTTTGAATATGAGTGTATTGAATTGATCGTTGTCCAATTTTACCACGTTACCAAGTACCGCAGTGTGAGCTTCTTTTTTTGGCGCACTCGATTGTTCATTGATTTCTTCTTCAATCAAATCTTTGGCAAATGTCATAAATGTATCTGGACAGATTTCAAGCATTTTGAATCCTATTTCTTGTCCTAACATTTCAAAAGAGTTTTCATCCTCTATCGAAACAATCATGTATTTATCCAATCGTTCTTTGTATTTTCCGTACGATTTCATCATGCACAACCCAAGTTGAACTTGTACTTCTTCTGAGGTTAAGCCTTCTGAGTTTTTTTCACCCACACATTCACAAACATCTTGTGTGATTTCAGTAAGTACTTTGTCTTTACTATCTTTTTTGTCTTGCGCTACAGCTATTGTTGCAAAACACAAAGCAATTATAATTACTATTTTCTTCATCTTATTTTTTTTATAAATCTTGTGCATTCGCGATCAACTCTGCAATATCCTGCACGATCACGCTATCTTCTTTTTCTTTATTTTTGATTCCGTCCGTCATCATGGTGTTACAGAATGGACAACCTGTGGCAATAATATCTGGACGTACTTCAAGTGCTTGCTCGGTGCGCTCCACATTTACTTCTTTGTTTCCAGGTTCCGCATCTTTGAACATTTGCGCACCACCAGCTCCACAACAGAGCCCTTTTTTACGGCAATTCTTCATTTCAACCAACTCAACATCTAGTTTACGAATGAGCTCACGAGGTGCTTCATACACATCGTTGGCGCGTCCTAAATAACAAGGATCGTGAAATGTGATTTTTTTTCCTTTGAAACTTCCGCCTTCAATAGTCAATCGTCCATCATCAAGTAATGATTTTAGGAATTGTGTATGGTGCATGACATCATAGTTTCCGCCTAACGATGGATATTCGTTTTTGAGTGTATTGAAACAGTGCGGACATGCCGTGACTACTTTTTTGATATCATACGCATTCATGACTTCAATATTAGTCACAGCTTGCATTTGAAATAGGAATTCGTTTCCAGCACGTTTTGCAGGATCGCCCGTACAACTTTCTTCTGCGCCAAGCACCGCAAATTCAACATTTGCCTTGTTCAATATTTTTACGAAAGCTTTCGTTATTTTTTTGGCTCTGTCGTCAAAACTTCCTGCACAACCAACCCAAAATAGTACTTCAGGATGTTTTCCTTCCGCCATATATGCTGCCATTGTAGGTACTTTCATTGTTGTATGTTTTAAGTTGTCACTTTATTTTTATTACTTAGTTTTCGTCTTTCCAATTAAGTCTGTCCATTTGGTTGTATGGCCAAGGTGCTCCATTGTTTTCAATATTTCCCATCATTACGTTGAGTTCTGTTGGTGCTGCAGATTGCTCCATGACTAGGTATTTACGCATTTCCATGATGATGGATAACGGATCAATACTCACCGGACAAGCTTCTACACAAGCGTTACAGGAAGTGCATGCCCATAATTCTTCCGTAGTGATGTAATCGTTTAATAGTGATTTACCATCGTCTACAAATTTGCCTTTGTTGGCATCTATGTTTTTCCCGACTTCTTCCAAACGATCCCTGGTGTCCATCATGATTTTACGTGGTGATAGTTTTTTCCCTGTTTGATTTGCAGGACATTCACTTGTACAGCGTCCACATTCAGTACAGGTATACGCGTTTAAGAGTTGTACCCAATGTAAGTCTTGCACATCAGATGCTCCAAACTTTTCGGGTTCTCCTTCTTCTTCTCCTTCTGCTGGAGCCGCAAACGGATCTGCATTCGGATCCATCATTAACATTACTTCTTTGGTCACATTCGCATCGTTTACAAATTCGCCTTTAGGCTTTAAATTCGCATACCACGTATTTGGAAATGCTAATAGAATGTGTAAGTGTTTTGAGAAATACAAATAGTTTAGGAAAACTAAAATTCCTGCGATGTGTAGCCACCATGCCGCTTTTTCTATGATATGCGCCGTTTCTACATTTCCTTCAAATAAAGGATATAAATATTGACTGATGACGTTTCCAACGCCTGTTTCTTGAAAAGAGATGTCAGCTGCATTCATGACTAAGAAAAGCGTCATTAATACTACTTCAAAGTACAGAATGATGTTTCCATCACTTTTTGGCCAACCTTTCATTTCGGCACTTAGAAAACGCTTTAATTTGATCACATTTCTACGAATCCAAAAGATGATTACAGCGATTAAAACACCAATTGCTAATACTTCAAATGTTCCGATAAGGAAACCGTAAAGGCTTTCTGGCAACACTTTTGTGAATACTCTATGCGTTCCAAAAAGGCCGTCAATAATGATTTCTAAAACTTCAATGTTGATAATTACAAATCCAACATAGACAATGATATGGAGGAAACCAGCAATGGGTCTGCGTACCATTTTGGATTGTCCCAACGCAATCATTCCCATGTTTTTCCAGCGTTGTTGTTTGTTGTCAGAACGATCCACATCTTTTCCTAATTTGATGTTTCGCGATAGTTTTTTGACATTTTTTGTAAAGTAACCTACGCCAACAATGAGTAGTATGGCAAATAGAATGTTTGGAATGTATTCCATGGGTAGTGTATCTTTAGTTGGTTATGCTTTAGTTTTTCTTAGTGTTGTCTTCTTCTCCTTCTTTTCCTTCTTCATTCGTTTTTTCGTATTGTTTTGGTTTTTTTCCAAATAACGAGAAGTGTACATATCGTTTAGGATTCAATTTCATGTCTTCCAATAGTTGCTCCATTTGCAAAGATGCGCCAGTAAGATTGTTGTACAGTTCCTCATCTTTTAAGAGTTTCCCTACCGAACCTTCGCCGTTTTCAATACCCGTAATAATATTGTCAAAGCCAGCAATGGTTGACTCCAATTGCTTCATGGTTTTGTTGATTTCCAGTTTGGCTAATGAATCAGATACTTTGGAAAGATTGGACGTGATGTTATCCACATTGGCAAATGTATTGTCGAGTTTTTCTTTGTTTCCATCTAACATGGTATTGAATGTCCCTGAAGCTTTTTTGAAGTTTGCAACCGTCGTATTGAGATCTTTGATCGTATTTTTTATGTTATTTCTTGATTCTTCATTTAGAATAAGATTTACCGATGTTAGTAAAGAGTCGGCACTGACTAACATGCGTTCTATTTTTGATTGCAATGGTACGAGCTGATTTTGAAAAGCATCAATCATTCCTACTTGCGTTTCTGTTTTGAGCGTATCACCCGAAACTGCTCTTGCTGCGTTGTCATGTTTGAGTAGAATTGCTAAATTTTTCCCGCCTAGAAATCCGCTTTCTTGTAATTGTAACAAGCTGTTTTTAGAAAATTGAAAATCATGGTTTAATGCAAGTGTTACTAATGATTTTCCGGAGGGTTGCAATTGTATGTCTTGCACTTGTCCAACTTTGTAACCGTTAATTAGGACTTTGGTAGAAGGCACCAAACCGCCAACATCATTATATTCTGCATAAAATACTCTGTCACTAGATAATATGGATCTTGACATTAAGTAACTAATTCCGAAGTATAGGAGTACTAGCGCGGTAATGGCTAGGAGTGCTGTTTTAATTTCTCTGGATATTTTCAATTTTTTGGGAATTTGTGAACTTCACAAAATTAAAGATTTTTTTACTAAGAATACGTCTAATTTATTATTGTTTTAGCACTTCTGTTAAGGAGACTTTTTTTCCGCTTTTGTAAGCTACTACATAACAATCTTTATATCCTTTGCGAATTGCTTCTTGTTTTTTGCGCTTTATTTCTTCATAATCAGAAGTTTCCCCATAAAAGTAACGGTAGATGCTTCCCACTTTTTCTCTTGAAATATCAGCTAAGCCTTTGAAATTGTATGATTTTGTTTGAATTTTTTTAGAACTTGCAGCCAATTGCACTTTAAAAGTGACACCTTTGAAAATTTTTGAAACTTTAGCTGACTCATCTGTATCATCATCAATCACAACGTTGTCGTCAGTAGTTGTAGAGGTATCTACATGAAGTGAAATATATTTTTTTATTGCATTGTACAAAGATTGCGTCATGACTTTTTTCCCCTTTTTAGAGTTTAAATAGTCTTCTTCTTTTTTGTGTGTTAAAAAACCTAACTCTACCAAAACACTTGGCATATATGTTTTTGACAATACCCAAAAACCTGCTTGTTTTACACCTCTATCTTTACGTTTAGCAGTTACTTTGAATTCTTTTTGAATATAAGAAGCAATTTCAATACTTTGATCTAAGTATTCTTCTTGCATGATGATGAGACTGATTAAGGATTCAGGCGAATTTGGATCGAATCCTCCATATGTTTCTTCATAATTATCTTCTAATAAGATTACCGAGTTTTCACGTTTGGCAACTTCCAAGTTTGCTTTGTTTTTACTTAAACCCAATACAAATGTTTCCGAACCATACGCCGTTCCTTTTTTTCCAGGTTGCGCATTGCAATGTATGGAAATGAATAAGTCTGCTTTTTTCTTATTGGTTACAATGGCGCGTTGTTGCAATGTTGGATAGGTATCTTTTGTACGCGTATACACCACTTTTACATTTGGAATTTTTTCCAGCATTTTACCCAAAGCCAATGAAACATCAAGTGCGATGTCTTTTTCAGTGGTTTTATAACGTCCGGTTCCAGGAGTTCCTGTGTCCCTTCCACCATGTCCGGGATCAATCATTACTACAAATTGTTTTTTCTTCTTTGGAGGATTATTTTCTACATTTCCACTAGAAGCAGTTAAAAAACTCGTAGTTAATAGTAGAATTAGCACTGAAAAATATTTCTGCATATATTCGATTTTCATTCGTTTCTGGTATAATAATGATTATTGTGTGTTCTTATTGTGTTAATTATGATTAATTTATCATAAATGTATGATAAAAATACACAACTAGGTTTGGCACTTCAAATATTGAACCATACTTTTACGACCTATATTTGAAACGAAAATATAAAAGTTACTTGACTATTCATAAAAGAAATCTTTCTTTTGTGAATTATAACAAATTTGGATTAAAACCTTTGCAGACAAAAAAAAATTACATACTTATACAACTAGTCCTATTATTGATTAGTTCGTTTGCTATTTCTCAAGAACTTCCAGAAAGGAAAAAGCTTCCAATAAAGCCTCTACAGCCTATGGATACCTTGAAGGTAAGCCTCAGAGATTCTATCAAAATAGGAACACGGAAGGTTACGGATACCATCAAGAACGATTCTATTCAAAAAGATTCGGTTCCTGAGAAAGCACCTGTGTTATTAGACTTGGTAAAGTACAAATCGAAAGATTATGTAAAAATTAGCCAACGTACGAAACAAATTTATTTGTACAACGAAGCCGAATTGTATTATCAAGATACAGAACTGAAATCGGGAATCATCATCTTAGATTATGAAAAAAATGAAGTGTACGCAGGTCGATTGAAAGATTCGGCAGGTGTATATTCGCAAGCCCCGTACTTTAAACAAGGTGATAATATTGTGGAACCCGATTCGATTCGATTTAATTTTGACTCCGAAAAAGCTAAAATTTGGAATTCGAGAACCGAACAAAATGGCACTCAAATTTTAGGAGAAATCACAAAAAAGGAAAACGATTCTGTGATTTTCATCAAAAATGCAAAGTTTACGACTTCAAAAGATATTGACAATCCTGAATATTATTTCTTAGCACGAAAAATTAAATTAGTTCCAAATAAGAAAATTGTTTCTGGAGTGACCAATTTATATATCGCAGATGTACCAACACCTATTGGATTTCCGTTTGCGTATTTTCCTTTAACGGACGATAGAGCTTCAGGATTTATTTTTCCAACATTTGGAGAAAACAACAGTCGTGGTTATTTCTTCCAAAATGGTGGATATTATTTTGCGGTGAGTGATTATTTTGATCTCGCGCTTCTCGCCGATTATTATACCAATGGAAGTTATGCCTTTCGAGGAGAAAGCAATTATGCGGTACGATACCGTTTTCGGGGGAATTTGAGTGTTCGGTTTGAAGCATTGATCAACAGTCAACGTGGGTTTCCCGATTATAGCAAATCCAATATTTACAATATTCGTTGGTCGCACAATCAAGATGCCAAAGCAAATCCAAACTCGCGATTTTCTGCTTCGGTCAATTTAGGTAGTAGTCAGTTTTATCAGGCATCTATCAATCAATTGAACACGCCAAATTTCTTGAATAATACACTGAATTCATCCGTTTCCTATTCAAAAACATTTCCGTCGTATCCATCGGTAAATGTTTCATTAACAGCAACACATTCGCAAAATACAAATACAGAAAGCATCAATCTTACCTTGCCAACTTTACAAGCAAGTGTAGAACGTATTTATCCGTTTGCTCCAAAAGATGGAGTGAAAAAAGGAATCATTCAAAACATCAACTTTCAGTATAATTTAAGAGGAGAAAACAGAATCAACACCACAGATTCCTTATTTTTTAAGAAAGAAATGTTTGAGGATGCCAAAATGGGCGTGCAACATAGTATTCCTTTAAATACTAACTTTAAATTGTTTAAATATTTAAGTGTGAGTGTTGGTGGAAACTATAATGAAGTTTGGGATTTTAAAACCACAAATCGTTCGGATGCAACACTTGATCCTACGGATACAACGATGCAAATAGCTTCTGTAAAAGATACAATTAACGGATTTGATTCCTACAGAACCTATAATTTTAGTGCCAGTGTTGGAACTACACTTTACGGAACTTTTACACGTGGCGAAGATCGAAAAATTCAAGCGATCCGACATACTTTACGACCTTCTATTAGCTATAGTTACAATCCTGCATTTGATCAGTATTATGATACATATATCGTAGATGCCGAAAATGGTACCATGCAAGATTATACACGTTTTGAAGATGGACTTTTTGGAGTACCAAGCCGAACGTTTGCTAGTTCCATAGGAATCAACGTTGCCAATACGCTTGAAGCAAAAGTTCGCTCTAGTGATTCTACCAAAACAGAACCACAGAAAGTAATGCTACTAAATAGTTTTAACTTTTCTACGAGTTATAATATTGCTGCCGATTCGTTGGCTTGGGCACCAGTGCGTGTGTCTGGAAGTACACAACTATTTAATAATAAAATGAGTGTAAACTTTGGCGCTAATTTAGATCCGTATGCCATTGATAATCAAGGAACACGTATCAATCAATTTAATATTGACAATGGTGGAAGTTTATTCCGCTTGACAAGCGCCAATTTAACATTGAATTATTCATTTTCAAGTAAAAGTTTAGAAGGAAAAGACAAAGGCAACAATATTGATAACACTCGAAGCGGTGGACGTGATGATGATTTATTTGGTCAGGCGCAAGATTTCAGCGATAATTCTAGTTTCAATAACTACGATGATGAAGATGACGAAGAAAAGGAAGATGTGGAAGCGTATAAATCTAAAATTCCGTGGGATTTACGTCTTGCCTACTCTGCTACCTATTTGAACAATAACCGACAAAACGAAATTTCCAATAACTCATTGATGTTTTCTGGAAATGTAGAGTTGACACCACAATGGAAGGTGGGAGTTTCTTCGGGGTATGATTTTAAGAATAAAGGATTTACGTATACACAAATGCGTTTTGAGCGCGATTTGAAAAGTTGGCGAATCAACTTTAACTGGGTTCCGTTTAGTTCAAGAGCATCGTGGTATTTCTTTATTGGAATTAAAGCATCTGTACTACGTGATGTGAAGTGGGAAAAACGAAGCGAACCAGATAGACGATTGTAAGAGTTTAGAGTTTAGAGAGTTAAATCAAACAATCAGCAACTAACAACCAATAACTAAAAAATATGTCAAAACAAATCATCACTACACCAAACGCGCCTGCACCAATTGGACCGTACAATCAAGCAATACTTATTAATGGCACTTTGTATACTTCTGGTCAAATTGCTATTGATCCTAAAACAGGAAAACTTGTTGAAGGTTCTATTGAAGTAGAGACAAAGCAAGTCATGGAAAACATGAAAGCAGTTTTGGCAGCGGCAAATATGACTTTTGAGAATGTAGTAAAATCGTCTATTTTTATTAAAAATATGAACGATTTTAAGAAGATTAATCCTGTATACGGTCAGTATTTTAATGATGCTACTGCGCCAGCACGAGAAACTGTAGAAGTTGGAAACTTACCAATGTATGTAAACGTAGAAATTTCTATGATTGCTGTGGAAGGTGCTTAGAAATAAAGTTTTTATAATCTAGGTTCTTTTTAAAAACATGCTACTATAAACTGTAAAAGAGCAGGTTATGAAAACTTGCTCTTTTAATACTATTGCTTGTTGGCGTTTATTAACGAGACTGAACATAAGCACTAATAGCCCCACTATTATTTTGATCAGAATCCCAACAATAAAGTTTTAATTGCGTATTATCACTTGTGATACTTAATTGGCAAATGGTGCCTACAGGAAAGAAACTATTTCCATTGTCCAAACTTCCTACCATTGTTCCTGCATTGATTGTCAATCCATTTATCTCATAAGGACGATTATCTAAGCCATTTGCATTAGATCTCAATCCTTCATTTGGATATAAATACCAAACATCTTCGGGATTACAAGTGATAACGACTAAATTACCTCGATTATAAGTGCCCGCCTCTTTTCCTTCTCCTGTTGTTCCAATATAATTTTCATTTGCTTGTACTGAATATTCCATAATTTTAATATTTTAAATATGTTGTTTCCTACTCATAAGGCTTTTCGGATTCCGCCGCTATCATAAATCTTGATAGAAAGACCGTTTTTTAAAGTGAGTGCTGCTTCACTATCTTTAGCTATCGATAGTGTAAAGGTGCGAAGAATGCAGAAGCCTAGTAAGCGCAGAAAGAAGGGTTTATAAAATCAAGTTAATCAATCTGTTTCATAAAAAAAGTAGGTCAAAAGACCTACTTTACATAAAATATTGAACAAATATTATTTTTAAAGCTAAATAGCTTCTACAATGTTGTGTTTTATAGCGTACATAACCAATCCGCTAATATTACGAGCTTCCGTTTTTTGGAGTAAGTTGTTACGGTGACCGTTGACTGTTTTTGTACTGATGAAAAGTTCTTTTCCTATTTCCTCTGCCGTTTTTTGTTGACAGATTAATTGTAATACTTCTATTTCTCTTCGGGTTAATACTTGGTGTGTTTTTGGTGTTTTTAGTTTTCCTGTGAGCTTGCTTTGAATAGCGTTTAGTGACCTTTCATTTATATAAGATCCTCTTTCATATACAGATTTAATTGCTTCATACACTTCTTGTGAAGAACTATCTTTTACTAAGTATCCATTTGCTCCAGCTTCTATTAATTTAGCAATCAGGTAACTTTCATCGTGTGCTGAAAGAATGAGTATTTTCATTTCAGGATAGTATTCTTTTAGCACCTGAACAACTGTCCAACCATTAAATTCTTCATTTCCATTTTTGGGTAAGGTTAAATCTACCAACATTACATCGGGAATTTGATCGCTATTTTCTAAACGTTCAAGCATGGAAAAACCATCAGGCGATTCAAAAATAAATTCCATTTCTTCCCAAGCTTCCAAAATAGCTTTGATTCCTTCTCTAAATAGTACTTGATCTTCTACAATTCCTAGCTTTATTTTTTTCCCCATGGTAGTGTTATTAAAATTATTACTGATGATTCGTTTCTAATGGAAGTATTATTTTACAGTAAAAGCCACCATCAGCGCTATTTCCAACTTCAAGTTTTCCATCAAATGACCTTACTCTATTTTCTATATTTTGCAATCCAATACCTGCATCAATAAGTTTTTCTGGAAGTCCTTTTCCATCGTCTGAATACCGACAAAAAAGCTGCTCAGATTTACATAGAATACTGATGTCGACGGTGGTTGCTTCCGCATGTTTTAAGGTGTTATTAATCATTTCAGAATAGATTCGATACAGCGCAACTTCATATATCCAAGGCAATGTGTCGCAATTGCTACTTATTGCGAGATTCGTATGTATGTTTTGAGCACTTTCTACTTTTTCTAAAAGATTTGATAATGCTTTTTCTAACCCAAATTGAGCTAATTGCAACGGCATTAATTCATGACTGATGCGTCGTGTAGAAGCAAGTGTAGTTTGCAACAAGCTCCGTACTTGTGCAATTTTCTCAGGATTAAATTCTTTTTGATCTTCTAATTGTGTTAGTTGCATATAGCCAATGGATAAAGCAGCGGCTAATTCGTCATGCAAATCACTCGCAATACGCTTGCGTTCTTCTTCCTGAACTCTTATCGTAGTAAGTAGTAATTCTTTTTGATATTTATTTTTGATTTCTTCACGTTCCAACTGCTGACGAATGATATTTTTTCGGAATTGTTGATACATAAAAATAACGCCTAAAGCGATAAGAAAGATAATTCCCGCCAAGGGCAATAATATTTTTAAAAAATTTAGTTCTTCGGATGTTTCCATAAGCCAATACTTATACAGATAAATTGAATAATATAAATAAAAGAGTGAAAAAGCCAACTGATTTCAAACCTCACTTTTGAAAAATGAGTTAGCAAATCGCCAAAATAGAAAATTAATAACCCTGAAGTATAATAAATTAAGATTCCTGAATTAATCCATCGTAAGCTTGGTAAAATTTCTTTCTTCTCTTCTCGAACCGATTCATTCAAAAGTAATGCAAATAGTGATAAGGAATAAATGATGAGTAATACACTTTCCAGCGAAAGTGCATACGAATTAAACGTATCCAAATCTTGCCAAAAGATTGAATTTAAGATACTAAACAGTAGAAACAAACCCAGTATCCACCACAAAGCATGACGATGTATAAAATGTGCAAATACCTTTTGATAAAAAATAGAAAAAAGCACAAAACTAGCAGGTACAAAAATGTGTAATAAATATAGATTGTGTATTTTCTGAGACGCCAAATATTGAGAATAAAATTGAACAATAATTGATAAAAAGATATACCAAGAAACTACCTTCAGTTCTACTGGAAACCGAAGGTAATTTCTTCCAATTATTACCAGCGCAATCAGCAATGGTAAATTTGTATATAAAAAAATAATATTTTTATAATCCATTTAATCTAATATAATGCTATCATTATTTTTTTGCGAATATGCATTTAGTCTTGGATAAAATAATTTTGATCTTATAGCACACAAGGCAGGACATGGATGCGTTAAATCTAAAGCGTATTCGCCATCAATTAATTTATCTTCTAAAATACTGCCCTCACTTTTTGTTGGGACTACATACAAGTGAGATTCTAATGAATCAAGTTTTAGGTTATCTAAACCTCTCGTGCCAAGATAAACATTGATTCCAGTTGCTTCATCGAATGCATCAAATGCTTCTTCTATATTTGATCTGCTGATATAATATGAAGTATTTAACCTTGAATAAAATGGTAAATTAGAATAAGAGTAATGTTTATTTTTTTCTAGAAAAGGCTTGATATATGTTTCTAAAATAGCCCAATCATTGAAACTAATTGTTTTAGGCTTATAATCAATCCTAACATTATAAATATCTGATGTATCAATTGAAATAGAATCAGGAAAAGAATTTTGCCACATTTGAAAAGCTGCAATGTCTTGTTGGGCAGTACTTAGAATTACTCTATGATCTTGGTCGCTACTTATTGGTTTCTCTAATGAATAAGAAGAAACAAAGCTTGATACTATCGCTCCTAACAATATAAGCCCAATTGATTTTAAATAGTTTTTTTTCATGGTAGTAGTTTTTAATTAGTTATTTAGATTAATTCTGAAACGAATATAAAGCAAATAACCGCTCATTTTTCATGACTCTCTGTAAAACAGGTAGATATGCCCATGGTAAAAAATAAAAACAGACAGAAAGACCTGTTTTTGCATGTTCATTTTAGACCTGATTGAGAACTAAAATAGTTGCAAATCATAGGTACATCGTAAATGATTTTATTCTAATTATAGTTAGGTATATTCTATATTTTCTGATACTATTTGTAAATTAAAAAAATAAGTATTCGATGTAATTTACTTATTTCTATCAAATATGTATGGCATAACCTTACCAATTTCACTTACATTTTCACTAATTTTTAGTTTATTAACCATAAATAAATAATTATGTTAAAAAACATTTCAAAGTTAGGTACCGTTTTGAGCAAATCGGAACAACAAAACATTAGTGGTGGACGACCAGTTAGAGGTTGCTACCAACAATCTGGAAATACTTGTTGTCAGCCATATAGCGGCGGATTTACATTCTGCGACGCTGGTAGATGCAGTGGTAACGGATATTGCTTCTGGTATTAATGTATAAATGGATTTCCCCTAAATTTCTTGTCTTTCACGTTGCAAATTTTCAAATTAAAGCACAAAAAAACCTCAAAAAACAGATATTTTCTGAGGTTTTTTATAGCTACTCTATTCTTAGCAAGGTTGATAGATAAATTCTACAAACACTTACTTAATACTAGCAATTGTTAGCTGCGGATGCACATTGAAAATAACATTCATGTGGACTCACGCTAGAAGTGCACATTCCTGATCCCATTGTTCCACCGGTAATTGATGCTGCTTCTAGTGAAGACACTGTTTCTTTTTTGAACTTTAAAATTTTGATTGTTACTTTTTTCATAATATTATATTTTATGGATTGAATATTAATAGTTGTTACATGTTAGCAATTATATCCGTCGAACGTGAAACACTTCAAATAGCACTGATGCACATCATAACTTAATGTACAATATCCAGAAGCTCCGCCATTGACAGTTTTATGCCAAAAATAAAAGCGAACTTCAGTCCATGACTGAACTTAAGTTCGCTTGAAAAATTATTTTGGACATTGACCAAATGAAACCCAACAACCCCATCCAGTTTTTCCTCCTTTTATGGTTTTTTGAGTGTTCATGTTAACAATTAGCTTTTTGTTAAGCTTTAATGATTTAAGATTTCTTTTTTTCATAATAGTATGATTTTAAAAATTAATGATGACCAAATGTAAAACTGGGACAAACAAAAAACAAGAGTCGTTACCTCCGTTTTATAAAATAAAGGTTTAAAAACTGATGGTATTATGAAAAAAATAAACGAAATTAAATCAGTGCTTAAGAAGATAACATCTAAAGATTATTGCTTGACAATATTGGTCAATAAACCTTTAGTCTCATACATACAAAATCCCAACATCTCTGTTAGGGTTTTTACCAACTGTACTAAATTAGATACAACCCATGGTAATCAGGCAATGACAACGCGATCCTGGCAATCCATAACATTTAGTTACAAAAGTAGCATCTACACCTCCGATTACGGCATCGTGTATTAAACTTCAAATAGATTTTTTGT
>CAYGPQ010000031.1:0-5190 GCA_964351775.1 uncultured Kordia sp.
ATCTTTTTTTAATTCATTACCATTCGAATGATTTTATTGTTTTGTATTGTTATCTGTGTAGATTTGGGTATTTTTGAAGCCGATATGAAATTTCAAACTGAAAACATACCCATTCAAGAAATTCTACTCGATTTTTCTACAGATATTCGCCTGTTTATCAAACGTGAAGACTTGATACATCCGTTTGTTTCTGGGAATAAATTCAGGAAACTCAAGTTCAATCTGGCGGAAGCCAACAAAGAAAAACAAACCACGTTATTGACATTTGGTGGTGCATTTTCCAATCATATCGCGGCGGTTGCTGCAGCTGGAAAATTACACAATTTTAAAACGATTGGAATTATCAGAGGAGAAGAATTAGTCACGAAAATTGACAGCAATCCAACCTTGCGTTTTGCCCAAGAAAATGGTATGCAATTCAAATTTGTAACGAGAGAAAACTACAGAGAAAAGACAAGTTCCGAGTTTTTAGGACAATTAACACGCGAGTTCGGACGTTTCTATTCGATACCTGAAGGTGGAACCAACGAGTTGGCGGTAAAAGGCTGCGCCGAAATCATCACGGAAACAGCACATTATTTTGATACGATTTGTTGTGCTGTCGGAACTGGTGGAACCATTGCAGGAATCTGTCACGGAGCATTTTCACATCAACAAGTGCTAGGATTTCCAGCGTTGAAAGGCGATTTTTTACAGCAAGAAATTGAGCAATATGTATCGAAAGACAATTGGAGGTTGATTCATGAGTATCATTTTGGTGGTTATGGAAAAGTCACGGAAGAGTTGGTACAGTTTATGAACACTTTTAAACAGCAGACCCAAATTCCGTTAGATCCAATTTATACAGGAAAAATGCTGTTTGGGATCATAGATTTAATCAAAAAAGGGCATTTTGCCAAACAAAACCGTATTTTAGCAATTCATTCTGGTGGTTTGCAAGGAATTGACGGCATGAACCAAAGACTAGAAAGAAAAGGACAAACAACGATTGTATAAACATGAGGAACTATATTATTTATACACTTTTAGGATTATTTTTATTGGCGAGTTGTGGAACACAAAATCGCGTTTCTAAAACTTCTAAAAAAACGAAGAAAACTACCCGAGTTGTAAAGACTACGCCTCCAGAAAAACCTGTTGAAGTTGTGACAACACCTCCAGAAGTTGAGGTGAAAGTCCCAAAAACTTCCAAAAAAACTTCCACCGAATTGTATATAGAAAAATACAGCGCTGTTGCCAAACAAGAAATGGAACGTCACGGAGTTCCAGCAAGTATCACACTAGCACAAGGAATTTTAGAATCGGGTTCCGGGAATGGAGAATTGACGGTTCGTTCTAACAATCACTTTGGAATTAAGTGTCACAAAAGTTGGAAAGGAGAACGCGTATATCACGATGATGACGAAGATCAAGAGTGTTTCCGTAAGTATGCAAATCCAATCTATTCATTTTCAGATCATTCATTATTCTTAACGGGAAGATCGCGGTATGCGTCTTTATTCAAATTGCCAAAAGACGATTATAAAGCTTGGGCAAAAGGATTGCGAAAAGCAGGCTATGCTACCGATCGAAAATATCCACAGAAATTAATTTCACTCATAGAGCGTTACGAATTATACAAATACGATGCAGAAGTTTTGGGTAAAAAACCAGAAGATGCAAAAAAAGTAACTTCACATAACGATCGGTACACCGTTTCTAAAGGCGATACATTGTACAGCATTGCGAGAAAGCATAAAGTAACGGTTGAAAAATTAAAATCTTTAAACGGATTGGAGAGCAATGAAATTTTTGAAGGTCAGGTATTGTTTGTAAAACCACTTCCGAAAGATTTTTAATCACTAAAAAACATACAAATTACAGATGGAATATAAACGTAGCAGCGCGTTATTTGCGGAAGCACAAAAAGTGATTCCTGGTGGCGTAAACTCACCTGTTCGTGCATTCAAAGCCGTTGGCGGCACACCAATTTTTGTAAAAGAAGCAAAAGGCGCTTACATTACTGATGAAGACGGTAAACAATATATAGAATATATCAATTCTTGGGGTCCCATGATTTTGGGACATGCGTACAAACCTGTCATTGATGCCGTTATTGATAAAGCTAAAAAAGGAACTTCCTTTGGAATGCCAACCGAGATTGAAACTCAAATTGCAGCATTGGCCGTTTCCATGGTGCCAAATATTGACATGATTCGTTTTGTGAATAGCGGAACAGAGGCGTGTATGAGTGCCGTTCGTTTGGCACGAGGATATACTGGAAAAGATAAACTCATCAAGTTTGCGGGTTGTTATCATGGACATAGTGATTCGTTTTTGATTCAAGCAGGAAGTGGCGCAGTGACGTTTGGAACTCCAAATAGTCCGGGTGTAACCGCAGGAACCGCCAAAGATACTTTATTGGCTCGCTTTAACGATTTGGACAATGTAAAAGAGATTATTGCACAGAATGAAGGTGAAATTTCGTGTATTATTATAGAACCTGTGGCAGGAAATATGGGGTGTATTCCGCCAGCAGCAGGATTTTTAGAAGGATTACGCACTTTATGTGACGCACACAATATATTATTAGTGTTTGATGAAGTTATGACAGGATTCAGATTGGCTAAAGGAGGCGTACAAGAACTCTTTGGTGTCAAGGCTGACATTGTATGTTTTGGAAAAGTAATTGGCGGAGGATTGCCTGTCGGAGCTTTTGCAGCGCGTAAAGAAATCATGGAATATTTAGCACCCACCGGACCTGTATATCAAGCGGGAACATTGAGTGGAAATCCATTGGCAATGGCTGCAGGATTGGCGATGTTACAAGAGTTGAACAAAGGAAATGTTTTTCAGAGTTTACAAGAGAAAACCGAATATTTACATAAAGGAATTGCAAAAGTACTCACGGAAGCTGGCGTGACACATCAAATTAACCGAATTGGTTCGATGATTTCAGTACATTTTTGTGCAGCACCTGTGATTGATTTTGCTTCTGCAGCCAAAGGAAATAACGATTCGTTTAAGAAGTTTTTCCACGGATTGTTAGACCGAGGAGTTTATATTGCGCCATCGGCTTTTGAAACTTGGTTTTTGTCAGATGCGTTGTCTTATGAAGATTTAGACAAAACCATTCAAGCTATTAAAGAAATTGCAAAAGATTTGTAAGGAGTATTCAATATCAAATTTTATTCGAATAGATATATAGAAAAATATGCGCATAAAAAAACTCGGCATATAGCCGAGTTTTTTTTGATATGTTGAGGCTGAATTTTATTGTTCTCCAGCACCTATAATTTTCTTTTCTCTCATTCTATCTTTTTCATTAGACTTATCGAATTCTACTTTTTGTGCGGGTTGTAAAACAGCACCAATCTTTTTTCTTAGGAGTTGAAGTTCAGAAATATCTCCATTGCCTTCTTTTTTCTCATAAGCTAAGTAAATTTCATATACTTGTTTTACTTGTGGAGTCGTAAGTTCTAGTAATTTTTCTAATGCGATTGTTTTGTTCTTTGCTTTCAACTCAGGAGAATTATCTTGTGCTGTAGCTGATTGAACTCCTAAAAACAATACACATATAAAAGTGAGTAATAAACTATATTTTTTCATAACTATTGGTTGGTGTTAGCTGAATAATAACTCAATAATACTAAAATTGTAGAGAAATAACAAAAAAGAGAAGCTTTTTAACTTCTCTTTTCTTGAATTATTATTTATTGTCTTCGTGCATTCCTTTCTTACCTCGTTTTCTTTTGCCTTTGTGTGCGTGCATTTTCTCCCATTTTTCATATTGGTCTGCGGTTAGAATTTCTTTCATACTTTTTTTGAAAGCAATTTTAGCGTCCAATTGTGCATTCATCATCGCATACTTTTCTTCTTTCGTTGGCTTTTCCTTTTTTTCTTTTTTTGCTTCTCGAAGTTCCATGTGCTGCTTTCTCACTTTTGCGGCTTCGGTATGTAAGACCAATACTCTTTTTTGTTGATTTTCTGATAAATCGAGCGCAAGCGTCATTTTTTTCGTTTGCAATTGCGCCATTTGTTCAGGAGAAAGGTCTTTCATAAATTCCTTCCCTTTTTCCTTTCGCATTTCTTTTCGATCTGTTTTGTCAGTTCCTTCCTGTGCCGCTATATGTAGTGTGCATAATATAGCGAGTGCATAAATGATATTTTTCATGTCTTTTGTGTTAAGATTTGGATGTAAGACTTGCACGATGTCCGAAGGTTTAATGCTAATTTTATTTTGGGAATTGTTTAACAGTGTTTGGGTAACCTTTAAGCTGACTTACTTAGAGTTTTCAAGAATATGAATATCGCCAGAAATATTGCTAATACCATTAAATTCAGTGTTTTAGCCTAAATTCTAAAAATACTACGATATTTTTTATACTCATTTCTTGTAAAAATAGCTAATCCGCGCTATCGGGGTCTTTGTATTTTGTTGACATTTATTACGTTGTTGTACTACTTTTTTGTCTGCACGGACTGTAAGTCCGCGCTATCGGGTTTCATTAATCATTAATTCATAACTTGATTCCTCCTCTATTTTCTTTAAATACTTCTCTGCTATCTCTAGCATGTCTTTGTCAGTTAACATTTTTACAACTATTTATTCATGACTATACCTATCCTCATCAGGATACCAAAAAGAATGTAATGATGTTACGTAATTACTATTTTTGTAATCTTCATATTGTTGTTCATAATGATAATGGGTTCCAAAACGTAAAACCCTACGGCGTTCTTTTTCTACTAAAAAAGGTGAGGCATTTATTGCATATTTACGATCCAATGTTTCGGAAAAAAGTTTAATACCAAAATGAAAAATATTGCCAAGTGGTTTTTTAATTGTTCTATTGATCATTAATTCATGGCTGTTTTCTTCTCCCAATTCTTGGGCTTTTTCTTCCTCCATTTTCTTTAAATATTTCTCTGCTATTTCTAGCATTTCTTTGTCAGTTAACATTTTTACAACTATTTATTCATGACTAAACCGATCTTCATCAGGATACCAAAAAGTATCTAGCGCTGTTTGTAAATTTCCATTTTTATAATCTTCATATTGTAATTCATAATAATAATGAGTGCCAAAATGTAAAACCCTACGACGTTCATTTTCTACTAAAAAAGGTGAGGCGTTTATTGCATATTTAGGATCTAATGTTTCGGAAAAAAGTTTAATACCAAAATGAAAAATATTGCCAAGTGGTTTTT
>CAYGPQ010000031.1:5290-9100 GCA_964351775.1 uncultured Kordia sp.
AATGTTTCGGAAAAAAGTTTAATACCAAAATGAAAAATATTGCCAAGTGGTTTTTTAATTGTTCTATTGATCATTAATTCATGGCTGTTTTCTTCTCCCAATTCTTGGGCTTTTTCTTCCTCCATTTTCTTTAAATATTTTTTTGCTATTTCTAGCATATCTTTGTCTGTTAGCATAGTTTATTATTTATGACTAAATCGGTCTTCGTATGGATACCAAAAAGTATCAAGCGCGGGTACAAAAGTTCCTTTTTCATACGCCTCTAATTGGGACTCTAATGACCCTGCAGTACCAAATTGAACAATCCTATGTTTATCTTTTTCCACTAAAAAAGGGGCGCTTCCAAAAACTGAATCCCTTACATTTCCTGTTTCGAGGTATTTCTTGTAATCAAAATAGTAAATATTACCATACGGTTTTTTAATAGTTAGTTCTGGTAGAATCAAAAAAACATCATCTAAAGATCCATTTATTCTTTCTAAATATTGATCTGCTATTTCTAGCATTTCTTTGTCTGTTAGCATTTTTACAACTATTTATTCATGACTAAACCGATCTTCATCAGGATACCAAAAAGTATCTAACGCTGTTTGTAAATTTCCATTTTTATAATCTTCATATTGTAATTCATAATGATAATGGGATCCAAAATGTAAAACCCTACGACGTTCTTTTTCTACTAAAAAAGGTGTAGCGTTTGATGAATATTTAGGGTCTAATGTTTCAAAAAAAAGCTTAGTAGTAAAATAATAAACATTGCCAAGTGGTTTTTTAATGGTTTTATTAATCATTAATTCATAACCTGATTCCTCCTCTATTTTTTTTAAATACTTCTCTGCTATCCCTAGCATATCTTTGTCTGTTAGCATTATATAACTATTTATTCATGACTATATCTATCTTCATCAGGATACCAAAAAGAATGTAATGATGTTACGTAATCCCCATTTTTATAATCTTCATATTGTTGATCAGAATCATAATGGGTTCCAAAATGTAAAACCCTGCGATGTTCTTTTTCTACTAAAAAGGGTGAGGCGATGATGGAATACTTAGGGTCTAATGTTTCGTAAAAAAGTTTAATACAGAAATAATAAACATTTCCAAGAGGTTTTTCAACGGTTTTATGGATCATTAATTCATTAAATGTTTCTTGCCCTAGTTCTTGGGCTTTTTCTTGCTCCATTTTCTTTAAATATTTCTCTGCTATTTCTAGCATTTCTTTGTCTGTTAGCATTATATAAGTATTTATTCATGGCTATAACGATCTTCATCAGGATACCAAAAAGAATGTAATGATGTTACGTAATCCCCATTTTTATAATCTTCATATTGTTGTTCAGCATGATAATGAGTCCCAAAATGTAAAACCCTACGGCGATCTTTTTCTACTAAAAAAGGCGAGTAGTTTATTGCATATTTAGGATCTAATGTTTCTTGAAAAAGTCTAATGCCGAAATCATAAACATTGCCAAGAGGTTTTTTAGTTGTTTCTGTGATCATTAATTCATGAAATGTTTCTTGCCCCAATTCTTGGGCTTTTTCTTCTTCCATTTTCTTTAAATATTTCTTTGCTATTTCTAGCATGTCTTTGTCTGTTAGCATATTTATAGCTTTTATTATTCAATTTTTAAATACTGATATCCTTCTCTGAAACGTATATTCTCCCATGGGTCTGTTAAAATTTTCATGAAGTTAGATCCTCTTGTTGTATTAAAGATAGCAAACTCACCTGTTTGAGGATCATATAAGTGTATGGTTTTATTTCTTTTTATACCGTACATATAATGACCTTTCATATTATAATCAAATACCCCATTTCTTCCTATTACTTTTTGTTTATCAAGAACACCATACAATATAAAGCTCTCACCATCCCTTATCAATACTGGGTTCTCATTTAATCTTTTAATCTCATCAAGATTTTTTCCTATATCATTAAATCTTCCAGCCTTAAATTTTGTAGCAACTGTCTTCGTAGATTGAAATGATGATTTTCCCGCAGGTATTATTCTTCCTGATTTCAGAAAATTATGTAAAGCTTCAACAGTGTTACCACAATTTGTAAAATCTATTTGAATGACTTTACCATTCACTACTTTATGGTTAAAATGAACTATAGCTTCCTCTAAGTACTCAATAGCATTGTCCCCTGTTAATTTTCCTTTTAGCCATAAATTATTTAGTTTTTCAAAACTTTCTTCAAATGCTTTTACTTTTACAGGATTACTTGTTACTACTATTGAACGACCTTGTGCATGTCCACCAACTTTCTTACTCTCCTCAATCAACTCCTCAATCTGCTTGCTAAGTTTGGGGTTGTTTTTAAGCTGCCCTTTTACAGTTTTGCCATATTTTAGTATCCCTTTTGCTAAATAATGCGAGAGCATACCTGCACTTACGCAAAAACTAATAATGGGCCAGTGTGTTACAAACCATTTGCCTGCTTCCGTTTTGCTCAGCGCTTGCCTTACTGCTGGGCTTAAAATGGCTAAATTTATTGTACTAATCGTTATATCAGCAATAGCAAATATACGAGCAATTCCTCTAACGCCTGAAGCTAAAGCATAACCACTAAATATAATACTAATGACATCAATAACTGCAAAGGTAGCTGTAAGTACATCTCCCCACTCGCCTTTGTCACCTAAATATTTAGCATACAGGGCAATAGTAGGAGTTTTTACAACCGCTTGCAGCTTTTCATCATAATTACTAAGATATACAATATCTAAAGGATGAAATTGATTTGATGCCTTATTTGGGTTGTTAATTTCATCGTCTAAAAATGTTTCCAAAAAATTAAATGTGGCTAAATTAAGTGAACGATCCTGCTCGTTTACTAACTCAACTTTACCATAATCATCACCTGTAAGAATATTGGTTTCTATATGTTTATTGTCACTTAGTTCAAAAACCCTTGCTTTATCTTCAGAAAAACTATCACCTTTTATGAATAATGAAATTGCTGTAAGGTATGTACAAAATTGCTCTACAGAGCTATCATCCCCCAGCTGCCGCACATTATTATTTTAGCTCAAATTCTAAAATGCTACGATATTTTTTATACTCATTTCTTGTAAAAATAGCTAACCAATATACTACTGCAAAGCTTACAAAATACAATCCTTTTGGGTTATGGAATTTATAATTTCGGCTCATACTTTTGTTATTTATTTAGTAATACCACATGATGGAATCGTGCGGTAGCGAGGGCGCGTTCGGTGGCTTTGTATTTTGTTGACATTTATGAAGTTGTTGTACTACTTGTTTGTTTGCACGGGCTGCAAGTCCGCGCTATCGGGAAATATTTCTTTCTATCTATATCTGAGAAATTCTGCAAAATACTTCTCACCTTCTCCTTTTTTGATATCAAAAAAAGCCTGCTTATGTCTTATTTGAAATGGTTCTCCGTTGTCATCCCAAATTGAAAGATGTATACTGTTATTATCTAGTTCAGCTTCAGGCTCAAATTCAAAGAATACAATCCAGTGGTCTGGCTTAGCATTTTCTATGGCAAACTCAAGTAGTTTCTCATCTTTTATATACTTTTTATCGTCCTCAATGGCTTCTTCCATGGATTCAAAAATAATTCTTATTCCTTCATTTCTATTATATTCCCAATCGATAGCATTCATAACTTGAATAGCTTTCTCAATAATTTGTTCTTTAGTATGTATCATTTTATTCCATATTGCATTTTTAATTCTATTTGTCTTAATCTTGTAAAAACATCCAACCTACTGTTGTTATGGTAATAAAGTAAGCAGCATCTTGTTCTGTGGCTTTATATTTTGTTGACATTTATTA